>JAUSPW010000331.1 GCA_030652635.1 Pseudohongiella sp.
CATTTTTTGATCCCTCCGTCCCCTCCCCAATAACCCCCACGATTTTGGGGATGACGTCGCCGGCGCGGCGGATGATGACGCGGTCGCCGATGCTCAGGCCAAGGCGGGCGATTTCGTCCATGTTGTGCAGCGTGGCGTTGCTGACGGTGACGCCGCCAACAAATACCGGTTCGAGGCGCGCGACGGGTGTGATGGTGCCGGTGCGGCCGACCTGAAATTCGACATCACGCACTAGCGTGGATGCCTCTTCGGCAGGGAATTTGTAGGCCATGGCCCAACGCGGCGTGCGTGCGTTGCTGCCAAGTTCAGCCTGCAGTTTCAGGCTGTCCACTTTGATGACCGCGCCATCGATTTCATAGTCGAGCGTTGGACGCTTCAGCAACAACTGGTCGGCGTAGTCGAGAAATGCCTGGTAACCCTGCACAATGGCGCGGTCAGGATTGAGTGGCAAACCCCACTTACCTAGTTGTTCCAGCATGCCGCTATGGGTTTTGCTACCAGCGCTTGTCAACTCATTACTGCCAGCCTCCGTTGACATCTGATCATTTTTTGATCCCTCCGTCCCCAGGTAGGAAAAAAAACGGAGAGGGCGTTGGGCGGCGATGCGGGGGTCGAGCTGGCGGAGTGTGCCGGCGGCGGCGTTGCGGGGGTTGACGAAGATGCGGCCGTCTTCGGCGCGGGCGGCGGCTTCGTTCATGGCGGCGAAGCCGGAGCGGCTCATGTAGATTTCGCCGCGCACTTCGAGGCGCGCGGGCAGGTCGTCGCCGGTCAGTTTGAGTGGAATGTTGCGGATGGTGCGTACGTTGTGGGTGATGTCTTCGCCGGTGATGCCGTCGCCTCGGGTGGCGGCGCGCACTAGTAAGCCGTCGACGTATAACAAGCTTACCGCGACGCCGTCGATTTTGGGTTCGCAGCTGTAGGTGGGCACGGTGCCTTCTTGCGCGTCGAGGCGTTTGAGGATGCGGGCTTCAAAATCGGCGAGGTCGCTGTTGTTGAAGACCTTGGCCAGCGACATCATCGGTTCGCTGTGTGTGACCTGTTCAAACGAGCTGAGCGGCGCAGCACCTACACGTTGTGTTGGCGAATCCGGCGTGATGAATTCAGGATATTGTTGTTCCAGCGCGGCCAGTTGATCAAACAGTTTGTCGTAATCCGCATCGGGAATCTCCGGTGCATCCAGCTGGTGGTAGCGGGCGTTGTGGTACTGCACAACGCTACGCAATTGCGCGATTTTTTGCTCCGGCGTTGCGGCGGCTGCGACTGCGACTGCGGCGGCAAGCTTGGAAGAAGAGGCATCTGCCCCCTCCTCGCCTGCATCATCAAATAAATCTCCACCGATGCGCTTGTTCATGACTTATTTCTGTCGTGGATTTTTACTGTTCTTCAGTTGTTGCAGATCAAAATCGCGGATGCGTTGACGGTAGTGTTCAACCGTCTGCGCCGTCATGACGGAGCGGTTGTCATCCTTTAATTCCGCATCCAGCGCAGACTGCACATGTCTGGCCGTGGCCAACATCTGCTCAAACGCCAACATGTTGTTGGCCACGTTGGGCAGAGTCATAAAGAAGCAGACACCCTGAGTGCTGAAGTCGCTGATGCGATTAAGATCAAAGGTACCAGGATTCAATGCGTTAGCCACGCTGAACAACACTGGACCACCCTTGCGATCCGCATGTCGGTGGAAAATGGACATCTCGCCAAATCGCAGACCTGCCCCTAATAACAAAGGTAACAACTCGTCCCCTTGAATTGAACTTTTCGGTCGCGCCATCACGTTGATCACCAGCACCTGACTGTAGCCAGGATCCCTGTCATCTTCTTCCTGCGGCATATCAAGGCTGAGCTGATTCTCACGCAAACTACGCGCAGAGGCTGTTGTAGCGGCGCGCGATGCTGCTGCAGATCGGTTTGACTCTGGTTTTGTGGGCGACGCGGCACTAGGGCGGCTATCACTGTACGGTGAGCTGCTCGCGGGTGCAGCAGCTGGTATGGCTGCAATCGAATCGGCCGGCACCGAATCCACGCCAAACCGGTGACCCGCATACGGGCTTTCGCCGTACTTGGCGACTTTCTTTTCCTGCTCGGTCAGCGGCGGTTCATAGCGATGATCGTACTGCTCGGTATCGGCCGGCTGATACTCGTCGAGTAGCTCATCGTTGTAGTCTTGATACTCGCCTGCATGCGCCTGGCGCTGGGTTTCTTGCCGGGACTCTTCTTGCCGGTGCTCTTCTTGATACCCCTCCTGATACCCCTCTTGGAACTCCTCTTGGTACTCGTCTTTGGCAGCACGTGGCGCTTGTGCACGGTCAACGGCGTAATCTGCTAAGGGGTCAGTCAACGGATCACTCAGCGGGTCGTCAGAATAGAAATCACCATCGTCACGGTTAACCGCTTCTTGCCGTTGACGATCAAGTTGCTGCGCCTTTTGATTGGCTGCCTTGTACGCAGCGGCCTTCTCTTCTTTCGCGCGCGCCTTGTTGCTGGCAACGCCCGCAGTCAGTTTGCCAAGCGCAGCACCTGCCCAGCTCATGAAGCGTTTGGGCGCAGATTCCTGCTCCTGCTCAAGCGCTTCACGGCGGCGTTGTTGGTCCTCATCCTCGAAGAGGTCATCTATTTGGTCTTTTTTATCCACGGCAGCAAAGGAATCCAGGGGTTGAGGTTGTGGTTCAGGTTCCACCTCCAGCTCTGAGTCAAAATCAGGCAGGGGCTCGTCGTCAAAATCTTCTTCCGTTTCGTCGCCTTCGTCGGCGCCGAGCTCATCTTCAAGCTCATCTTCCAAATCGTCTTCAAATTCTTTGGCCAGCTCGTCGACGATCTCTTTTACATGTTCATCTTCGATTTCTTGTTCAAGTTCTGGCTCAAGCTCAGGTTCAAGCTCAGGCTCAAGCTCAGGTTCAAGCTCTGGCTCTGGCTCTGGCTCTGGCTCTGGCTCTGGCTCTGGCTCGACAGCAACAGAGTAATCAACATCTGTTGAGACACCACGTTCATGCAGCAGTTCATCAAGCATGTCATCAATTTCGGGGACAACACGCGCTTGCGCCGGCTGGAAGTCTATTTCAAGCTCAGCAGCATCGTCTGAATCCAGGTCACCTTCGTTCTCAAAACTTGCGTCAGCATCCGGATCTTCTTCACGTTCTTGGACTATCTCAAAATCATCGTCTGAATTGAAATCATCTGCCGAATCGGCCGTCACTTCATCTTCGTCGTCTGACTCGTCGATAAACCAGCCCGGGGCAACATCACGCTCGTCGAAATCGTCTTCGTCTTCGTCTTCGTCTTCGTCGTCCTCAAATTCGTCTTCGGGATCTACAAGATCCTCATCGTCGTCTTCATCGATGTCAATTTCATCGTCATCGTCATCGTCGTCATCGTCGTTTTCAAACACTGGGTCATCACTGCGATTTATGTCCAGATCAAAGTCAGACTCCGGCGCAATGGCGCTGCCAAATTTAAACTCTGTCTCAGGAACAGATTCAAACTCAGGTTCAAGTTCAAATTCATCATCCTGTTCAGGTTCAGGTTCAGGTTCAGGTTCAGGCTCTGGCAAAGGCTCAATCTCCAGCACCAACTCAGGCTCGACTAAGGCACCCACAGCAGATTCATCTACCTGCTCAGGCACTAATTCGTCAGGCATTAAATCGTCAGACACGAATTCATCAGACACGAAGCCATCAGAAACAGGGACGTCCGCCGCCACAGGCACCCGGACCAACACCTGCGAGTCGATATCCACCAACCCCAAATTTTCGTCAAAACGCATTTCGCTGAATCGAGGCTCGGCACGTTCGATACGCACTTCGCGCACGAGCGACACATCATCCAACCAGTCATTTTCATCAAAAAAGTCATTGCGAGTGGACTGCGTACGAACGTCATATTCATCGGCGCGTACAGCAGCCGTAGCCCAGACCGGCGTTTGCGCATCCGCAGCCAGCACGGCCGCCACGAGCACTTCATCTGCGAGTTCAGGTTCAGGTTCAGCTTCAACTTTAGGCGCAGCTTCAACTTCAACTTCATCTTCAGATACGCGCTCAGCGACAGGCTCATCCTGATTCAGGGAATCAAACACCAATGTCGCCTCATGCTCCAAACTCACAAGCTCAGACGATAAATCTTCCTCGACCGCCGCTACGGGTACTTCCGCAGCAACTGCCAAAGACGCAGCAAGCTCAAGCGAAGACTCTAGGGCAGCATCAGTCTGCGACGCAACAGGTTCTTGGGCAGGCACCTCTGCTATAAAAAACTCGCCCGCGGGCGCATGCTCAGCCGCGGCAGCAAAAACCTCTGTCTGCATTACCTCTGCCTGAACTTCCTCTGCTTGAACTTCCTCTGCCTGAACTTCCTCTGCCTGAACTACGTGGTCCAGCGCCTCCCTCTGCACCCCCTCTTCCCGCCCTACATCTTCAGCCTGCGCGAGATCTTCAACCTGCGCCGCCTCGGCAAACAAATCCGGCTCTTTGATTTGATCCGCAGTCGCCAAGGAACCACCGGCCGCCAACAACGCGGCTCGACGAGCAAGCACGGCCTCGCGGCTGAGATCGGTTTTCAGGACTTTGCTGCGTGGCACGCGGTGTTTGGCCGCATCACGGTTGTCCAGCTCAGAGGCCTGACGCATGACTTCTTCGAACGAGCGCTGCACCATGCGGGCGCCGCCGCTGGGCAGCTCGCGCAGCTCGAGTTCTTCCAGATCGTATTCCGGAATATTTTTCTCGAGCGCGATCCTGATTTTGTTTTTACGCGAATTCATGGCAGCCACAATCACGCGCAGCACGATCGCGACGATTGCCAGAATCGAAATCAGTATCACTAGTTCAGTTATGCCCATCTATTGTCCTTTGATTAAGGGGGCCTGTTTTTAGGGGACGGAGGCATGCCTCCGTCCCCGTTTCTTCACTACATCGCCGCCAGCTCGGCAGCCTCTTCTATATCTACCGCCACGATACGCGACACGCCGGGCTCGTGCATGGTGACGCCGAGCAACTGGTTGGCCACTTCCATGGTCAGCTTGTTGTGTGTAATAAAAATAAATTGCACGGAATCCGACATTTCCTTGACCAGGCGGCCGTAGCGCGCGGTGTTGGCATCATCCAACGGCGCGTCAACTTCGTCCAGCATACAGAAAGGCGACGGATTCAGCCTGAAAATCGAGAATACCAGCGCGATGGCGGTCATGGCTTTTTCCCCACCGGACAGCAGGTGGATCGTGCTGTTCTTTTTGCCAGGCGGGCGCGCCATGATGGCCACGCCGGTGTCAAGCAGATCTTCGCCGGTCATGTCGAGATATGCGTGACCGCCACCAAAGACTTTGGGGAACAGTTCCTGCAGGCCGGCGTTGATTTTGTCGAAGGTCTCTTTAAAGCGTGTGCGCGTCTCGCGGTCAATTTTGCGAATGGCGTTTTCGAGTGTGGCCAGCGCTTTTTCAAGATCTTCGTTTTGCGCGTCCAGATAGGTTTTGCGCTCGGACTGCTGGGCGTATTCGTCGATCGCGGCCAGGTTGATGGCGCCTAGTCGGGAGATGCGCTGGCCGATGGCTTCCAGTTCTTCCTCGCAAGTCTGAGCGGTGAGGTCAGCCGGCAGATTGCTGAGCACGGTTGGCAGGTCGTAACGCGCTTCGCGCAGCTGATCTGCCAGCGCCTGTCGTTTCACCAGATCGCCCTCAGTTTTCAGGCGGCTTTCCATCAGTTGTTCACGCACACCGGCGGCTTTGCGTTCGAAGCCGATGCGCTGTTGTTCGAGCGCACGCAGCTGATGTTCGTTGGCATCGGCCGCGGTTTTGGCTTTGTTCATCTGCTCTTCAACGTCGAGGCGCTTTTGCAGTAGCTGCTCCAGCTCCATGCGTTTGCCTTCCAGCGGCATATCGGATTCGTTGAGCTGCTTTTCGATGGATTCGATGCGCTCACGCGCGCGCTGCACCTGAGTGCTCATGCGTTTTTTGGCATCGTCCATGGCGGCAATTTGGGAGCGCAACAGTTGCTCGCGTAGACGCAGCTGATGACTCATGTCCTTGTCGTGACGTGCTTTTTGGCGCACCTCATCCAGTGTATGGCGCAGTTCATCACGTTGCTGCAGCAGGGATTCACGGCGCTCGATGTCTTGTTCCATGGCGTCGAGCGCGTTTTGCAGATTTTCACGGGAGTGCGTGATGTTGTCCTGCTCGATTTCCAGCTGTTTCTGCAGCTCTTCCAGCTCAAATTGCAGTCGCTGGCGGCGCTGGGTGGTCTGCTCTTCTTTCATGATGCGCGCGCTGAGTCGCGACTTGAGCTCGCTGTAATCGCGGCTCATCTGGGCGATCTGGCGCTGAATCGCCTCGCGCTCACTCTCCAGATCGCGCAAGTTGTCGCGGCTGAGCTGCTGCTGTTCCTGCAGCTCATCGACTTGATTTTGCAGCATATCCATTTGCTCGGACAGGCGCGTCATGTCGCCTTTGCGCGTCAGCAGGCCTTCGCTGGCATCCACTGATTTGCGCACACGTATCCAGTTGCGGCCCAGCCACAAGCCCTGCTTGGTGACCACGGATTCACCGGCAGTCAGCGTTGCACGCAGGCTCAGCGCCTGATCTAGCGACTCGGCGGTGTAGATGCCGGCGAGCAGACCACTGAGGTCGATGCGGGTGCTGATGTGGGAGGCAAGAAGCGGCAGCTTGACCGGGGACGAAGGTACCGCAGGGAGCTCCGTCACCGAGTGTGGCGTTGGCCCAGGGGACGGAGCTATCTTCGATACCTCCGTCCCCGTTCTTAGCACCTCCGTCCCCGGTTCGATTAACGCCACAACGCCAGCGGGCAAGGTGGCAAGCGCGCCGGCGACGGTGTTGATGTTGTCGACGCAGAGGGCTTGCAGGGTGTCGGCGAGCACGGCTTCGACGGCATGTTCCCAGCCGTCGGCAACTTTGATGTGTTCGCCAAGGCGAGCCTGATTGTCCAGATGGTGCTGGCCCAGCCATTTGTTCAGGGTGTTGTTGGTTTGCCCGAGCGCGGCTTTTTGCAGGGCTTCCAGCGAGGCAAACTGGCCTTTCTGGCGTTGCAGCTGGCTGCGTGCCTGATCCAGTTCGTGCGCCAGTTGTTGACCGCGGGAGCGTTCTTGCTCGATGCGTGAGGCCAGCTCGCCGTTGCGCGTTTGCTGCGCGTCGATGTCATCTTCCATCTGCGTGAGCTGCATGGACAGCTCGTCAATTACGTCCTGCTCAGGGTTCTCGCCCAACGCGGCACGTTCTTCGCGCAATCGGGTGCGGCGCTCAATGCCCCGCTCCACAATTTTTTCCAGCTGCTGAATGCGCGATTGCTCGACCTCCGCAGTCTGGCGCGGTTCTTCGGAGCGGCGGGAAAACTCATCCCACTGTTGCTGCCAGTGCTGCATCTTCTCGTCGGCGTCTTCCAGCTGCATGCTGGATTCTTCCTGCGCGTGCTCCGCCATCTCCAAATCGGGTGTCAGCGTGTCGAGCTCGTTCTGCAGATTTTCCAGTTTGAAGACATCGGTATCCATCTCGGATTGTGCCGAGGTGAAATTTTGCCGGTTGTCGTCCAGATCGCGGCGCAGCTGCTTCATGCGTTCCAGATGGAACTCAATGGCCTGCTCAATGCGCGCGATATCGCCGCCAATGCCGTAAAAGCGCGCCTGCACTTCACCAAGCTGATCGTTGAGATCGGTCTGATTCAGCAGCAGTTGTTCGTGTGTGGCGTCCAGCGCACGCTGATCGGCAATGATGGCTTCAATCTGAATCTCTAGCGCCTGAATCACCTGCTGCTTGCCGACCACATCATCGTCCAGCGCCCGCCAGCGCAGCGCATTAAACTGCGCGGTGAGATCACGCTCCTGCACCTTGTATTCTTTATATTTTTCAGCCGCTTGTGACTGTCTGTGCAAATGCTGCAACTGGCGCCCCAGCTCGTCGCGAATGTCGGTCAGACGCTCCAGGTTCTCGCGTGTGCGCTTGATGCGGTTTTCAGTATCACGACGGCGCTCTTTGTACTTGGAAATGCCAGCTGCTTCTTCAATAAACACCCGCAGGTCTTCCGGGCGCGATTCAATCAGCCGCGAGACCATGCCTTGCTCGATGATGGAGTAACTGCGCGGGCCCAGACCGGTGCCTAAAAACAGGTCAGTGATATCACGGCGGCGGCATTTGGTGCCGTTAAGCATGTAGACATTGTCGCCGTCGCGGGACACGCGGCGCTTGATAGAGATTTCACTGAACTTGGCAAACTCGCCGGTGATGCGGTTGTCGCTGTTGTCAAAAATCAGCTCGATGCTGGCCTGCCCCACGGGTTTGCGTCCACCCGAGCCGTTAAAAATAACGTCGGTCATGTTTTCGCCACGCAGATTCTTGGCCGAGCTTTCACCCATTACCCAGCGCACGGCGTCAATGAAGTTGGACATGCCACAACCGAAGGGACCTACCACCGCGCAGAGATTGCTCGGGAAGCTCACCGTGGTGGGATCAACAAACGACTTGAAGCCGGCGAGTTTGATACTTTTCAGACGCATGTTGCCCTGCTGTGCCTTATTTTTGTCGTGGTGTCGGGTCTGGTTTTACCCTGTTGTTCTGAGCTGGTTTTTGTAAGCTCTTCCGTAAGCTGGAGAGTGTAGCTGATTTGCGGCGCAGGCGTACACATGCGAAAGTCAAAGCGGCAATGTTGCCATGTTTCTGCCCGTTTTTTTCCACAAATGGCCCTGTTCCTTCTGGACTCATGACTGCCAAAGGACTACCATTCTCAGGCACGAAAAGGAATTGACCAATATCAATAGTTTGCTACTGAGAACCGCACGATGACGTCCGAGTCGGCTGCCGAAAAACCCCGCTCCTCCACCTTGTTTAAGTTCGCCCGTCAGATTTACGCCCCGGCAAAGCACACCAGCTCACGCACCAGCTCATGCACCCCTGCCCTGCTGCTGATCAGCGCTGCTTTTTTGTGCTCGAATGTTGCTCTGGCCGATCGCCCACATGGCTGGACCAGCAATGGCTCGCCCGATGGCTACACGCCTGATCAGTGGGAGCTTGAAGTCAGCGGCAGCATGATGCGCGTGAACGACACACTCGACTTTATGAATATCCGTCGCGACATACTGAGCGGCAATTCGCGCTTGGGTGGTAAAACCGGTGACTTCAAAGGTTACTCGGGAGAAGTGCAATTTGGGGTATTACCGTCGCTGAGTGTGTTTTACCGCCAGCAGGAACATGACCTGACCGCTGAATTGTCTCAGCCCGCCAGCCTCGATCTGGAAAGCGTGGACAGCAAGCTGCGCACCAAACGCGAAAGTTACGGCGTTGAGTGGGTGTTTTACGAAGCGGCCACCAAAGATAAAAGCAGCCCATGGCGCTCCGCCAGCCTGGAATTGGCCAGTATCGAAAACAGCTCTGAGGATTTTGGCGCGTCCATTCAGCGTATTCGCCTGGATGCCAGCACCATCATTGATTTTCGCCCAGCTCAACGCTTTGCCATTAACCGCATGGCCGATGATGGCTGGACTGCACGCGTGGCACTGACACAAGCCCTGAGCACCAATATCACTGGCAATGTGTGGCTGGGGCATGCCCGCACCGACGCCAGCTCAGGCACAGTCTCCGAGATCCGCTCAGCAGCGATCGCGAATGCGTTTTTGCAAACGTTTGATCTCAAAGAACAGCAATGGTCAGCGGGCGCCTCCGTGCGCTGGAACATCACGCCACGACTGCCTCTGACCTTGAGCTATGAGTACATCAACGTCACCGACCGTGAGCTGATTGCGACACGTGCCAGCACCGCTGTCACACTCCCTTCATTTTTACGTGCTGATAATCTCACTACTGAGACCAGCAACCATGTGTTGGAAGGCAATATTGACTGGTGGATTACACCTCGCATCTTCATCGGTGCCGGCGGAAAATTGATGAGCAATCAGTTCCTTGGAATATTGCCACACTACAACAACCCCTTGAGCGGATCACTCAGTGACATCGCTTATGGCTTTGCTGAACTGAGGTTCGGCATGAAATTGTCAGTTTTTTGACGTAGAAACTACCCAAACGGGTAGTTTTTTGAAGTTTTATTAAAGGTTAACATTGAGCGCATAGGGCAGTTTCTGATATTTTGACCTCTGGCGAGAATGTAACCGATTGTAAAACAGAAGTATTTTGCATGGCTCAGGCGCTTTTAAGCAGTGTGGAACGGACAAAGTTTCCCTGTATATCAAAGCCCTGAAGCCGGCATTTAATTTTAAATATCAAGATCGATCCGTGTGGGATGCATGGCTGGCAACACCATAAGTGTGGCAGCTGGAATTTTTTAGAGGCAGAGGGAAAAAAATGAAAAGTCGGACTAATTTCAAAAAGCGGTTGATCAGTGTCGCTATCGCTAGCGTACTGACGGGTCTGGGCAGCCACGCCGCGGCGAATGACTTCACCATCCAGAATGGTGCCCTCACAATTTCAAACGGTGCATTTAACCAAGCGGTGACGGTTGGTGTGAACGGGGTTATCCCGTCTGTCACCGGCGTACCATTGGCTGACAGCTTCGGCATCCCTAACTTCACCTTTAATCTGGTGAATGAAGCGGATGTCAAGACTAACGGCAGTTACGCCTTTAAAGTCGGCGTGGTCATTGATGACGACAATTCTGACCGTCGTATAGAAGCCTATCTCGGCACATTGAACATGACGGTTAGCAACAGTGGCAACACCTTGACTGGCTCAATTCCGGCGCAAAATCTGGTGGTTATTGGCCGTGACGACGCTACCAACGTTACGCGCCTGTTGAGTAACGGCGCCACCAATGGTCCCATCTCGATCAGCGGCGGCAGCGTGTCATTTAATGGCGCAACGCTGGTATCGCGTTTGAGAGGCTCCAACCCGATTTTTGATGCGATTTTTGATTCCTTCAATACTACGCCCGGACATTACACTTACACCGTTGTGATCGAAAAAACATCCGGCCCGGATGTGCGTTTTGGTCTGGTGAATGCCGGTAGCTTTTCGCCGCTGCCGCAAGCACGAACCGTGTGTGCTCTGAGTCCTGCCTCGGAACTGAGCAGCGTATTCCAGTTGCTGGGAACCGTCAGTAATGTAGCGTTCCGCGTAAATGAGCAATTCAGTGCTGCATTTGCTGTGCAAGGTCAATTCAGTGTGGCGGGCGCGGGCGGTGCTGCCGCTGCTGCCCCTACGGCATTTACTGACACCTGTGTTGCGCCGCCTGCAAACGTGCCGCCTACTGCTTCGATCGAGGGTGGTGCGCAAACGTTTAACGATACCGATGGTGTCGCTGGCGAAACTGTATCGCTGACGGGTAACGCTGCGGATTCTGACGGCACCATTAAGTCTACACAATGGCTGGTTGGCGGTGCAGAAGTTGCAACCGGTACTAAAGCCAATATCGCGCTGCCTGATGGTCCAACCAACGTAACGTTCCGCGTCACAGACGATGATGATGCGGTCACTGACTCCACTGTTGTGATCACAGTTGGTGTGCCCACACCGCCTGAAGTTTCCATCGACGGTGGTGATCGTGATGTCGCTGATACCGATGGCCTGGCAACCGAAGAAGTTGAATTGACCGCAACCGCAACTGACGCTGACGGCACCATTGCGACTACAGAATGGTTTGTTGGTGGTGTATCTGCCGGCTCAGGTAATTCAATCAAGGCTACCTTGCCGCTCGGCCCAACCGTTGTTACTTTTAAGGCAACTGATAACGCCGGTCTTTCTGATGAAACATCTGCAACCATCACCGTGCTGGCGCCAGTTAACACGCCGCCCGTCGTCGCCATCAACCAGGGTAGTTTCACGCAGATTGACACGGACGGCAAAGCCGGCGAAGTCGTGTCTCTGACCGCAACTGCAACTGATAACGGTTCCGTGGCAAGCACTGAATGGACCGTGAATGGCACGCCTGCCGGTTCCGGCCTGAGCTTGGATGCTGTGCTCAATAATGGCAGCAACACTGTTACCTTTAAGGCAACCGACAATTTGGGTCTTTCAAGCGAAACCTCGGTCACTATTTTTGTAGAAGAGCCAAATACTTCTCCAACAGTCAGCGTGACTGGTCCGACCAGCATCATTGACTCAGACGGCAAAATTGGCGAAACAGTAACGTATACAGCGTCCGTTGTAGATGCTGAAAACAACGTGACCAGCACCGAGTGGATTCTGAACGGCTCCTCAATTGGTTCTGGTGACTCTATCACTGTTGATCTGCCAGACGGCTCTTCAACACTGGAGTTCAAAGCAACCGACGCAGGCGGTTTGTCAGCCAGCGCGTCCGTTGGCATCGACGTTGGCCCGCCCATTCCTCCTACAGCACTGATTGCCGGTGGTGACCGCACCATCATTGATACCAACGCTATCGCGGGCGAGCCAGTTGAATTCTCAGGCACGGCATCCGATCAGGATGGCTCCGTCGCAGCAATTGAATGGTTTGTAGGTGGTGTTTCTGCTGCCTCAGGCACGCTTGCTCCAACGCTGCAACTGCCAAATGGCGATTCAAGCGTTGTGCTGCAAGTCACTGATAATGTTGGCTTGATTACCACTTCGTCTGTCAACGTCCGTGTACAACCGCCCGTTCCGCCTATTGTGACAATCAATGGTGGCGACCGCACAATCGTAGACACGAATGGTCTGCCAGGCGAAGTTGTGCCAGTTGTCGGCACGGCGCGAGACCCTGATGGCGAAATCGTTGCCTCCGAGTGGTTGATCGGCGGCACGGTGGTCGCAGAGGGACTCACTGCGGAATTGCAAGTGCCTGACGGCGTCACAGCTGTTACTTTCCGTGCCCGTGACAACGTGGGTCTGGTTCGCTCAGCAACTGTGAATATTACAGCGCGCGCACCCGTGCCCCCGACGGTCAGCATCAATGGTGGCGATCGAAATATCATCGACACTAACGGCCAGCCTGGTGAAACCATCGCGTTTGCAGCAACCGCTGCCGATCTGGACGGCAGTATTGTCTCCAGCGAGTGGTCGGTTAATGGCACAGTAGTCGCGTCGGGACTGTCAGTCAGCTTAGCCGTACCCAATGGCAGCAATACGATTACATTTAAGGCGACCGATAACGTTGGTTTGTCCAGCACCGCCTCTGTTCAGGCCACGGTAGCGGCTCCTGTTGCTCCAGTAGTCAGCATTCTGGGCGGCAGCCGAACTGTCAACCACACCAACTTGAGCGGCACCACCGTAAATGTCAGCGGCGCAGCATCTGACGCCGACGGCAGTATTGTCAGTACTGAGTGGTTGGTCGGTGGCACCGTAGTTGCTACTGGGGGCAGCGCAGCGCTTGATCTGCCAAACGGCGCCAATGAAGTCAGCTTCCGCGCCACAGACAATGTGGGCGCCAGCACAACTACATCGGTCACTATCACAGTTGTCTCACGTATTGCGCCAGTTGTGAGCATCGTGGGCGGCAGCAGAACAGTGCCTGACACCAATAATGTTCCCGGTGAAAGTGTTGAGTTAACAGCAACGGCAACTGATGCGAACGGTACTATCGCTAGCGCCGAGTGGCTGGTGGGTGGCAGTGTAGTTGCCTCGGGTCTGACTGCAACATTGGCATTGCCTGATGGTGGTACTGCAGTCACCTTCCGTGCGACTGACAATGACGGCCAGAGCACCAGCACTACTGCAACAGTGACTGTTGTGTCCTCAGTGCCGAACACACCGCCAACCATCGCTATCACGGCACCGACTTCTGTGCCTGACTCAGATGGATTGCCAGGTGAAGAAGTGGCAGTGACTGCTGTGGCGACTGACATAGGCGGTTCCGTCTCTCTGATCGAGTGGCAGGTTAATGGCGAAGTAGTTGCCACTGGCGCATCCGCTATCCTGACTTTGAACAATGGCGCAAACGCCATCAGTGCGCGTGCCGTGGATAACCTCGGTGCTGATGCCGTCGCAAGCACCACCATCACCGTGCTGGCACCTGCCGCCCCGGTAGTGGCAATTGATGGCGGCAGCCGCACAATCGTTGACACTAACGGCGTTGCTGGTGAGTTTGTCACTGTCTCCGCTACTGCTACTGATTCAGACGGCACCATTGTGTCCTCTCAGTGGCTGGTAGGTGGCGCCGTGGTGGGTAATGGCACCAGCGCAACCCTGAACCTGACAGAAGGTGCTAACGAAGTTAGCTTCCGTGCGACTGACAACACTGGCCTGACCAGCACAGCCACCGCAACACTGACAGTCAACGCACCGGTTGCGCCCGTTGTCAGTATCGTAGCTACAGCCGCAAATCTGCCGGATACCGACAGCCGCGCAGGTGAGCCTGTGACTCTGTTTGGTAACGCGACTGATGCCGATGGCACCATTGTGTCATCGCAGTGGTTGATCAACGGCGCTGTTGCAGCCACCGGCTTGGCGGCTGATGTGGTTCTGCCTGACGGCACTAACAGCATCGAGTTCCGTGCAACGGATAACTCAGGTATGACCAGCTCAGCATCAACAACTATCACTGTGGCGCAGTTTGTACCACCGCCCACAGAAGCGGAAGTGAATCAGGGAGCGCAGAACCAGCGCGACACCGCTGCACGCCTGCAACAATTGATACTGACCAATCCTCAGGCAGCAGCAGCACAAGCCGGCGCTGCAGCGCTGGAAGCAGCAGCAAAAGCCAACGATCTGCGCCGTGCAGCGGAAACTGGTTCAGCCAGTAACTCTGCGATTGCCAATGGTCTGGGTGCTATGTCCCAGGCGGTTAGCAGCTCAACCCGTGCCGGCGCTGGGGCTACGAATCAGGCCGAGCGCGATCAGATCAATTCGCAAGCCAAGCAGGCTGTTGCAAACAGTGGCCTGTTGCTGTCAAAAATGGCAGAAAACGCAGCAAACTCCGGTGTGGGTCTGACGATTGAAGAAGAGCAACAGGTTCAGCAAGCCTCAAGCAATCTGCTGGACACCACAGCTGACATCGCCAGAAACGTTAGCAATACTGACGAATTGCTGGATGTTGTGAACGCAGCCAACCGCATCACAGAAAGCAACCAGCGTCTGGGTATCCCGGCCACGCCTGAGCTCGCTGCCAAAACAGCCGCAGCCAGTCTGGAAATTGCCACAAAGGTTGCAGCACAAG
>JAUSPW010000339.1 GCA_030652635.1 Pseudohongiella sp.
ACTGTTCCATATGGTCACAGTACCACTGGCAAACCGTACATGGGGGTAATTTAAGGACCCAGCCCAAGCCACTGGGTCACGAGAATTAAAGGTCAACATAAACTCATCGAGGGCTGCCATCGCAGACGCGATCGCTACTTCATGTTCATCTTGAACCTGAGCGATCAAGGCAGGTGTTGCAAACATCAGTGCCAAGCAAAGCGCCAGTTTTTGTATGAGACTGTTTACCATGATGAACATCCCTCGACTGTGTTTTTATTATTGAGCCTTGTGATTTATCAACCTTGCATGCAGCACCCAATTAGTCTGCGCGTGTCATTGACCACTCGACAGTACTGCCCATAGCAGTTGCGGCACCCTTGGCTGCGTCCCCGTCGATGGTCCCTGACATGACGTACGTCATCGCGGCACCATCGCGTGTGATACTGAAGTTTACGTTGTTACCATTAACGGATCCGCCTTGAATTGGCCATTTGCGTCCTTCGCCCAAATCAAACTCCCCGGTCAAGCTGCTGCCATCAGTAATCATCACCACCTTGGCGTTGACCGAGCCCATCGGACTGGTCATCGTAAAATTCCAGATTCCATCGACCTCTGACTGCGCCCAAAGCTGGGTTGAGGCAAACAAGGCGACTATCAACATCAATATGTTCTTTTTCATTCTTTCGGTTCCTTAAAATCAAATTGTTATTGTTACTTACTTTGAGCTACGGATCTTACGCGTAGCTCATTCAAACAGATCAGGTGCATCAATCCGGGCGGCGGATAAACGATCACGCCAGTTTCAGAGGCAATCGCGTCAACGTTCTGCCCGTGATTGCTGCCAAGGCGTTAGCCACTGCCGGTGCAATAGGTGGTGTACCCGGCTCGCCTACTCCTGAAGGTGGATTGGTCGATGCCACAATATGGGTTTCCACCGAAGGCATGGCATTCATGCGCAGTACTCGGTAGGTGTGGAAGTTGGTCTGATCAACGTTACCGTCGGTCAACGTCACTTCATCCGCCAGCGCCGCCGACAAACCATAAGCAATGGCGCTTTCGACCTGTGCGCGCACGATGTTTGGGTTAACCGCAATACCGCAGTCAATCGCAGCCACAACACGCTCGACCTTGAAGGTATTGCCTTGCACGGATACGTCAACAATCTCAGCTACGGTTGACCCGAACGAGGTATGCACGGCAACGCCACGCCCCCAGCCTGCCGGCAGTGTTGTGGTTCCCCAACCGGCTTTTTCAGCGGCCAGTTTCAGTACCGCTGTTTCGCGCGGATTGTTCTTGAGTAGTTCAAGACGATAGGCAACCGGATCAGCGCCCGCCTTCCTGGCCAACGCGTCTATAAACACTTCTTTGCTGAATGCTGTATGGGTATGCCCAACCGAACGCCACCATTGCACAGGCACACCATTAACCGGTGAGTGCAGCTCAACCTGGCGCTCTGGCACCTCATAAGAAAATTCAGTCAGTCCTTCAACAGAGGTGTTGTCAATACCATTGGCGATCATCATAGCCGCCATGGAGGT
>JAUSPW010000342.1 GCA_030652635.1 Pseudohongiella sp.
GAGCATGGTGTGGCGTCGACTCAGATCATAGGGCGTCCAGGCAGGCACACTGCTGTTGTTCGGGTTGCCAGTGCGTGCAAACGCCAGCCAGCTGTTGGCCATGTTGTCTGCCATGGCGCGTGTCTGTTCGTTGTCCGGCCCGGTCATGTTGGCGCCGGCCGCGACGTTGTCGAACATAAACGGTAGATCAAGTGAGTGCTGTGACACGCGTCGCCCGCCTTCAACCGGTTGACGCCACATCAGTCGATACACATAAGTGTTATCACGGGCGCCACTGTTCACGCGTTGTTCGGCCATGATGGTTTGATCGCGCACATAACCACGGGCCGATACGATGGTGAAAAACACTTCTGAGGGATTGGCCTGTGGACGCGATGCCTGAAAAATATCCCAGGCATCGTTGATGTCGCCCACCTCCAGAAAACCTGCCAAACGTTCTTTGGCCTCGGCAACCGTCATGTCAAAAATACCGGGAATGGTACCCATTTGATTGGAAAGCTCTGTGCGTGTGGTGCCCAGCATCATGGGTTTGTCGACGGACAAGGCAGGCGCCTCTGGCAGCCACGGGTGTGTGACAAATGTTTTGTTGTCCAGCACCGGCGAAAAACGCGACCCGGCTGCCGCGATGACTTTTCGCTGAGCTGCCGACAGCGTGTCGATGTCCATCTGCTGCAACTGACGGGCATTGGCAGGGGAGATCCCCAATTCTGACAACAACGCCCGCGTCAAACCCGTTGCCTGTTCAGTTGTCTGTATTTTCAGGTGAGACCCGCTTTGCACCACACCCTGATGGAACAGCCCTTGTGCGTCCTGACCTGCGTAACACAGGCTGACTTTGCGCCCGCCACCGGATTGCCCGTAGATCATCACATTGTCGGGATCACCACCAAACTGACTGATGTTTTCGCGGACCCACTGCATGGATCGGATCAAATCCAGATACCCGACGTTGCCGGATTGCGCAAACTCTTCGCCCAGAACCTCACCCAGATAACAATGCCCAAACACGTTCAGACGATGGTTGATGGTGGCAACCACCACATCACCCCGACGGGCCATGTTGCTGCCGTCATAAAGAGGGCTGGAACCCGAGCCAGCCTCAAAACCGCCGCCATGGAACCACAACAGCACCGGGCGTTTTACCTGATCGATGGCAGGCGTCCACACATTGATTCGCAGGCAATCATCTGTCATCGGTTCAGCACTGGCGAGTCGGGTGCGGGCCTGCGGGCTTTGATCGCCATAGTCAAACGCATCCGCGATGCCAGCCCATGCGTTTGGTGCAACAGGCGGCATAAACCGCTCAGCCTGACCATAGCGCATGCCTTTGAACACATGGATGCCGGCATCATTGATGCGACCGCGCACGCGCCCCTGAGCGGTTTCGACCACAGGTTCCGTATTGGCGAATGCCCATTGTGGCGCGAGCACACCCGCGGCACTCAACATAAAACTGCGAGAAATGAATTGTCGACGATCCATGGGTGCCCCTCATTGTCCATTCTATAAAGGTTTACAAGATTTTTTAGTTCCAATATATAGAACATAGTTCTATTATCTGTCGCTCACGGTAGCAGAGTCAGACGGTCGGCAACAAGCCATCTGCTGCGAGTGGTGTGAAGGAGGCGATAGTTGGACAGTACCTTGTTAAAAGGCTTGAAGGTTTTCCAGCATCTCGTGGATGCCCGCGCGCCAGTGGGGGTCTCTGCGCTTGCCAATCAGTTGGGTCTGCCCAAAAGCAATGTACACCGCACCTTGTCGACCTTGGTCGCTGCGGGTTATGCCATCCGGCATGAGAACGGCAGTTACGAAGCAACGCTGCTGGTGTGGGAACAAGGTATGAAAGTCATCAAGCGTAACCAGGTCAGGCGCGCGGCCATTGCGTTTATGCACGTACTGCAACGGGAGACAACCGAAACGGTGAACCTCGTGCTGCCCGACGGTGATGATTGCCTTTATGTGCATCAAATGTCTGCCGATGCGCCGATGCGAATCAGCTCAACAACCGGTGAGCGCGCGCCGGCTATCATGACCATTTCCGGTCGCGTTATGTTGGCGTTTCAACCCGGATACTCTGAACGTGCAAGGCATTTGTATGCAGCACACTCGCCACAACCCCCCTTTTTATTGGACGACTTGTTACAGAATCTTGAGCACG
>JAUSPW010000345.1 GCA_030652635.1 Pseudohongiella sp.
TTTGTGATCAACCTGCTGATGGGGCTGACCCCGATCAAAACCTTCACCTTCTTTTGGGTGAGTCAGGCTGGCATGTTAATTGGCACTGCGGTGTATGTGAACGCCGGTGTTGAGTTGGGGCAGCTGAGTTCCCTGTCGGGATTGCTGAGTGGTTCGCTGATCCTGTCGTTTGCCTTGCTGGCGCTGTTGCCGTGGGCGGGTAAACTGGTGATCAATGCCATCAAGCGTAATCGCCTGACCAAAGCGTACACACGTCCCAAGCACTTTGAGGCCAATCTGGTGGTTATTGGTGCGGGGTCAGGCGGACTGGTTGCCTCTATCATTGCCGCTGGTGCCAAGGCCAAGGTCATCCTGATTGAAAAACACAAAATGGGTGGAGATTGTCTGAACACCGGTTGTGTGCCCAGCAAAACCCTGATCAGCAGTGCCAAAGTGGCTGAAACCATTCGTCAGGCAGAAGCGTTTGGCATCCGAAATGCCAGTGGCACCGTGGATTTTGCCGCGGTGATGGAGCGGGTGCAGGGCGTCATCAAAACCATTGAGCCGCATGACTCAGTAGAGCGCTTTACCGGCCTGGGTGTGCAGTGTGTGCAGGGTGAAGCGTTTATCCGCTCTCCTTGGGAAGTTGAAGTGAATGGTCGCGTGATCGCAACCCGAGCCATCATCGTGGCAACCGGCGCTCGTCCCTTTATCCCCGAAGTACCGGGATTGTCCGGCATCAAGTACTTGCATTCGGACAACGTCTGGGACATCCGTGAGCTGCCCGCGCGATTGCTAGTGTTGGGCGGCGGCCCGATTGGTTGTGAACTGGCGCAGAGTTTTGCGCGACTGGGCTCCAACGTGAGCATTCTTGATCGCGCCGACAGATTGATGTCGCGCGAAGATCTTGAAGCCACTTCACTGATCGAGGAAAAATTCCGTCAACAAGGTATTTCGCTGCTGCTGGGACATCACATGCAGGCGTTTGGCACCGATGCCGAGGGTGATTATCTGATCAGCAAATCCGCAGAAGGTGTTGAGCAGCGCATTGGTTTCGACAAGGTGCTGGTTGCGCTGGGACGCAAACCGAATGTAGAAGGATTTGGTCTGGAAAAGCTGAACATGCCGTTGACCCCACAAGGGGCGATTCAAGTGAATGATGCCATGCAGACGGTTTACCCAACCATTTTTGCCTGCGGCGACGTGGCCGGGCCTTGGCAGTTTACGCACATGGCATCTTTTCAAGCCTGGTACGCAACATTAAATGCGCTGGCTGGCGGCTTAAAAACGTTTCGCGCAAGTTACCGTGTGGTGCCACGCGCTACCTTCACGGATCCTGAAGTGGCACGCGTGGGGCTCAATGAGCAGGAAGCCAATGAACAGGGCGTCAAGTACGAACTCACACACTTCAAACTGGATCGTCTTGATCGCGCGCTGGCTGATGGGCATGCCTATGGATTTATCAAGATTCTGACGGCGCCAGGATCAGATAAAATTCTGGGGGTCACCATGGTGGGGCCACAGGCAGGAGAGCTGATCGGCACCTTTGTATTTGCGATGACACACAATCTGGGCTTGAAAAAAATTGGTGGCACGACCCATATTTACCCGACCATGCTGGAAGGCAACCGTTTTGCAGCCAATGCTTGGCGCAGCGCACGCGTACCCCAACACCTGTTACCGTGGGCAGAAAAGTATTTCCGTTGGCGCTTGTAGTCGGCTGCGGGACCTAACGCTGCACCACAAACGATGTAAAGTATAAATTCATGATGCGATCGCCGGAACCTGGGCCTTCGAGAAAATCTAGTGCCGAGCGGATTTCACCCAGCGCCTGCAACCGCAGAAGCTCCTTGCCCTGCGTCGAGGTGAGGTTCTCCTCAAGTTGTGCCGCCAGCAGCACCACAACTTTGTTACGCAGGTAAGGCAGATGTTTGTCGATCAAGGCGGCAGTACCAGGTTGCATACGTACCGAAATGTCAGCTTTGAGATATTTGAGACGGCCGGCACCATCGTAGTTGGTGACAAAACTCGGGCCAAGGCCATAGTAAATCAGCCCCGCCATCGCAGCGGCGGGGTCTTCAACAGGTTCAGCAGCGGATGCTGTTGAGGGTGCGGTCAGGATAAAAAGTGCCGTCAGCACACCAAAAAATGAATATCTGAATCGGGCATAAAGGGATGTCATAATCGGGTTCTATCCTGTTTTGATGCCTGTTGTGTCGGCCGCAAAAGGCAAGTCTTAAGTTTTTTTGACAGCAATTATTTCAATTTTTATTAAATGACATCAAAGAAGGTTCTTATGACCGAGCAGATCGCCCGGCTAAACGAGTTGCTGCAACAGCTGCCTTGGCTGATTACTGTGCTGGCAGTTTTGGGATTGTTGACGGCCAGTTGGATGGTTAATTTTGTCAGTAAGCGTGTGCTTGTGCGCGGACTATTGAAACTGCTGCATGCCGCTGACAAGCAGGACTCCGCTCATGCCAATCCTGTGCAATTCCGGCGCTACGGGTTTATCGCACGACTGGCCAATATCATTCCGGCCTTGGTCATCATGGTAGGCATTCGGTTTATACCGGGTTTACCCGATTCGGTTACGGTGGTGACACTCAATATTGTCAGCGCCTTGATCGTTTTGTCGCTGGCACTGGCGTTTTCAAATTTGCTGGATATGGCAAACGAAGTGTATCAGCGTCGACCCGATGCCACGATGCGTCCCATCAAGGGCTATCTGCAAGTACTAAAAATCGTGGTTTATGCAGTAGCTGTATTACTGATGATTGCGGCCATGCTGGACCGCTCGCCCTTGATCTTGCTGTCGGGGCTGGGCGCATTAGCGGCGGTATTGATGCTGATCTTTCAGGATACAATTTTGTCGCTGGTGGCCAGTGTGCAGATTGCATCAAACGACATTGTCAGGCTGGGCGACTGGATCGAAATGCCACAGTTGAATGCTGATGGAGATGTGATTGATATCGCGCTGCATACCATCAAGGTGCAAAACTGGGATCGCACTATCACCACCATCCCGACCAAACGCTTTATGTCTGACTCGTTTAAGAATTGGCGTGGTATGCAGGAGTCCGGTGGCCGGCGTATCAAGCGAGCCATTTTTCTGGATCAGACCAGCGTGCGGTTTTTAAGTCATGAGGAGATACAGCATCTGAGCGGACTGTATTTGCTGAGCGACTATCTGGCCAGCAAGCAGCAGGAAATCGATGATTGGAACAAAAAACTGGCTGAGCGCGGCAAAGAGCCTGCCAACACCCGGCGTATCACCAACCTCGGAACGTTCAGAGCCTATGTAGAAAACTATCTACGCAAGCACCCCAAGGTCAATCAGCAGATGACACAGATTGTGCGGCATTTGAATCCGACACCCGAGGGGCTGCCACTGGAAGTGTATTGTTTCGCCAATACCATTGAGTGGGTGCCCTACGAGGGCATTCAGGCAGATATTTTTGACCATCTGCTGTCAATACTGCCAGAATTCGGGCTGCGCGTTTTCCAGCAGCCCAGCGGTGTGGATATGCAGCGTTGGTCGGCAGGTGTTGGCGCCGACATTAGACCCTTACAGGACATAACATGATGATTGCACGACTCTTGGAAATGATGCCCGGTTCACGTCTGCTGAACTTTCTTGTTTTTGTAGCAACCGTGGTGATTATCGGAATAGCGCTTTACATGGAGCACGTCATGTTGCTTCAGCCGTGCGGCCTGTGTATCACGCAGAGAGTGTTTGTTGTGTTGGCGGGATTGGTGTGTCTGGCGGCAGCCATCCATAATCCGGGTGCAAACGGTCGGCGCAATTACGCCTTGGGCGCGGCGGCCATGTGTGTCACCGGCAGTTATTTTGCCATCCGTCAGATTTGGCTGACCTATCTGCCTGAAGATCAGGTCCCGGCCTGTGGGCCGGGATTCAACTATGTGCTGAACAACTTCCCGCTGATGGACACATTGAGTTTCTTGCTGAAAGGCGATGGCAATTGTGCCGAGGTCAGCTGGCGCTTCCTCGGCATTTTCTCTATTCCCGAATTATCGTTGATGGGTTTTATTGCCTTGTTTGCTCTGTGCCTGTATCAGGGTTTCCGACGTTAAAGCCGGTAGTCATTCCATTGTGCCAAAAACTCATCAAAGCTCAGGGTGTCCTGAGCTTCGATGCTGGCCTGCGCAGCCAATGATTGTGCGCTGGCCGCGGTGAAATGATCCAGACGTGCCGACAACATCCTGCTTTCGGCAAAGTGCGCCAGTGTCTGCTCGGATGCCTGCATACCAAATTTACAAAAAGGCACGCCTTCTTCGCGCATGATTTTGAGGATCTGTGCTGACGGTGTGAGGTCAGGGTTATCAACTTTGGCAGCCTGAGCACGGACTGAATTGCTGTAGCGCGAATTCATGTGGGCATGATCCAGTATCGCTGCCGCATGCTGTATGTCTTGCAGCAACTCGTCAGCCCATTGTTTGAGCGAAACCGCTTGTTCGTGTCGGCTCAGCATCAGTCCTGGTTCGCGGCCACGATTGACTGCCAGCGACAGGTTTTGCACGCTTTCAAATGATTCGGCTTGTTCACACCAAGGGCTGTCTGACAATAAACAGTACAGCAGGAACGCATCCAGAAAGTCGATCTGCTCGCTATTAATGCCTACTGGCAGAAACGGATTCAGATCCAGCGCGCGCACTTCGACATACTGAATGCCATGTGCTTTGAGTAAGGCCAGCGGCCGTTTTCCGTCACCCACGCGCTTGGGCCGGATGGTGGCATAGAACTCATTTTCCAGCTGCAGCAGGTTGGTATTGATCTGCAGTTTTTTACCGTCTTTTTCCAGACCTATGGCTTCGTAGGCAGGATAGGGCGTCGATAACGCAGCATACAGACTGTCGATATAGTTGTTGATGTCGTTGTAACACACATAAATCGAGCGCTGGGCATCGCTGCGATAACCCAGGTCTCCCATACGCAGGCATGTGGCATACGGCTTGTAGTGCGTGTACTCGTCGAGTTTCTCGAGGTCATGCTCACGGCCCGCTGTGAAACAGCTGCAGACGGCTGGCGATGCTCCAAACAGATAAACCAATAACCAGGAGTATCGATGGTAGTTACGGATCAGGCGCAGGTAATGACGGGTCTGAAAATCCTGCACGGGTTCGGTCTAGCCAAGGACTGACCGATAATCCTGCCAAAACGACTCAGGCATGGAGAAGTTGTAGTGTATGCCCGCGATTGTCTGCATTTTTCGACTGTAACGGTGGCCAAGGCCTTCCCGATACAGCGTTTTTAACTTGCCCGTGTTGGAGTTGCCATATTGGGCCAGCGGTATTTCTTCCTCACTTTCCAGCAGGCAGGGCATGCTGGACACCCAGAGCCGCTCACCGTCCGGCAGATTGTCATAGGTGAACTTGTGTATGTCTGTCAGAAACTCGATACAGGCATCAGCTGAATCGGTGACAGGCGTAATCAGCTCAATCAGCGCTTCAGAGTAATCGGTTGTGATGTAAGGATGTGTCAGTGCTGAACCCATAGCGACCGGGTGCGGTGTCTGCGCTAGTCTGCCTTGCGGCGTTACGCGCAGGCTCTCTTTTTCGATGCCGCGCCGGATATTTGCCCATTCTGCTTTAAACACGGGCAGGTCAAATCGATCCAGTGCGCTGGTGTAGGCTACGCTTGTGGATGTGGCGGCATTGCTGCCGCCATTTTCGGGTGTTGACAAGATGTCGACCTTAACTCAGTTGCGGACCCGCGGCCACAATGGCCTCAGACACCTTGAAGCGTTTGAAGTTAGTGCAGAACTGATTGATCAGATCGGCTGCCTTGGCGTCATACTTGGCAGGATCTGCCCAGGTGTTACGCGGGTTCAGCAGTGAGCTTTCAACACCGGGCACTTCAGTCGGGATGGTCAGGTTGATGCCATCCAGATGTTGTGTAGGCGCATTGCGCAGCGCGCCGCTTTGAATGGCATGCAATACCGCGCGGGTTGCCGGAATGCTGAAACGTTTGCCGATACCGTGTGGGCCACCTGTCCAGCCGGTGTTCACCAGATAGACCTGACTATCAAATTCTGCGATGCGCTTGATCAGCAGATCTGCATAAACGCCCGCTGGTCTTGGAAAAAATGGCGCGCCAAAACACACAGAGAAAGTCGATTTGATGCCGTCGCCTGAACCCACTTCGGTAGAGCCTACCAATGCCGTGTAACCGCTCAGGAAGTGATAAGCCGCCGCTTCCGGAGACAGAATGGACACCGGTGGCAGCACACCTGTCAGGTCACAGGTCAGGAATACAATAGACTTGGGTTCGCCCGCACGGTTTGCATCAATACGCTGCTTGATGTGTGTCAGCGGATAACAGGCGCGGGTGTTTTCCGTCAGACGCGTGTCAGCGTAGTCGGCGGTACGAGTATGTTCGTCGATGATGACGTTCTCGATCACGGACCCAAACTTGATGGCATCCCATATCACCGGTTCATTTTTCTGGCTCAGATTGATGCACTTGGCGTAACAGCCGCCTTCCAGATTAAAGACTGTGCCTTTGCCCCAGCCGTGCTCGTCGTCTCCGATCAGGAAGCGCTCTTCGTCAGCAGACAAGGTAGTTTTACCCGTGCCAGACAAACCAAAGAACAGGCAGACATCGCCGGCTTCGCCAGCGTTAGCGGAACAATGCATTGGCAATACGTCTTTCTCGGGCAACAGGAAGTTCTGCACGGAGAACATGGACTTTTTCATCTCGCCGGCGTAACGCGCGCCTGCCAGCAGCACTTTGCGCTGGGCAAAATTCAAAATCACGGCGACTTCACTGTTGGTGCCATCACGGGCCGGGTCACAAACAAAGTCAGGGGCGCTCAGTATTTGCCACTGTGCTTTGTCTTTGGGGTTGTAGTTGTCGTTTGCCTTGATAAACAAGGTGGTGCCAAACAGGCAGTGCCAGACACACTGGGCGTTTACTTGCACTGGGATGTAATGATCGGGGTCGGCACCCACATGCAGATCGGCAACAAACAAGTCCTTGTCGCTCAGAAAGTCATTTACACGTGCCCACAAGGCATCAAACTTATCGGCTTCAAATGGCTGGTTAACAACGCCCCAGTCAATCTGGTTTTCGCTGCCGGCTTCTCTGACAATAAAACGGTCTTTTGGGCTGCGGCCGGTACGTTTACCCGTTTCAACCACCAGAGCACCATTGTCTGCCAGCCGTCCTTCCTGACGCTGCACTGCCATTTCGATCAGCTGGCTGGGCGCCAGGTTGCGATAAACAGTGCGTTTGTTTTCCTTGATAATTTCCTGGCAAATGGCGTTTGAGCTCTGATTGGTCATGGCCCTGCATCCTTATAACCGGCTTTGCCTCAATTGGAGCGAAGCATCAGGCGGTATTTAATGTGCTGAATTCACTGGATTGGAATTCAAGTTGTTTATGAATACTTCATGTTTTTTTCAGTGCCGGCATTATGCCAAAAATCTGCCAGAGTGCATACCAACGCCCGGTCAGCAGATTACTCGTAGCGCGCCTTCATGGCCTGGCGTTGTCGTCGCTCTTTTTTGTCTGGTTTTTCATTGGCAAACTGACCGGCAGCCTGAAATTTGCGCTGTTCAGCCAATGCCTCACGTTTTTCCCTGCTTTCATATGATTCGGTATACAGCAAC
>JAUSPW010000349.1 GCA_030652635.1 Pseudohongiella sp.
GCTGTTAAATGCCACATGATCAGCGCACAAGGCGCTGTACAGGTTGACCATGGCTGGTTCAATGGACGCATGCTGCTGGGCAGTCGCCGGATAAGCAAACTGATTCTCGTGGAAGTAAACCAGGGTCGGAATGCGCGCCAGTTCTGGCACAAAACCACGCAAGCTCGCCAGATCAGTGAGCGAGGTGGCGATGACCAGATCGTAGTTGTCAGTCAGCTCGCGCCGGTGGTTAAATGCCCAGCTCAGACTGTTTCCGCGTACACGCCAGGAAAAGTGTCGTGCTGGCAGGCTCAGGCAGGTCCAGTGATAGTGCGGAAACATATCGCACAGGATCTGTCGCCACTGTTGATGGCTCCCCGCATCGTAGGCACTGAGCAATAATATTCTGCGATCGGTCATGATGTTGCCGGAAAAACAGTTATCGGAAATAAAGTTATTAAAACAGACGAACCACGGACATTGAGGTCTTCAACAAGCGTTATGCAATCTAATGATGAACTACTGCTAGGTCAATCGCCCGAAACACTGCTGGCTTCATTACCTGCCAAAGTCAGTACACCTGTTTTTGAGCGCGCCGTCAGCGCACCACTGTCACCTGCGGTCAGAGACCACACTGGTCGGCATCTTAATTACTCTGAATTGGCTGCGTCTGTACGCCAGACCCAGCAACAATTGCAATTGATTGGAATTCACCCTGGCGACAGAGTGTTATTGATCAATGAAAACAGCGTGCCGTTGCTGATTAGCATTTTAGCGCTCAGCGAACTAGGCGCCTGGCCGGTTGTGGTGAATGCCCGTATGGCCGCTGCCGAGATTGATCGTATTCGAAACCATTGTGAACCTCGTATGGTGATCTATTTGCTGGAGTCCGCAGCGGCTGCCAGCCATTGGTCAGCCATTGCTGGCATGCAGCACTGCGAACAGCTCGAATTGGCCAGCGCAAGCGTCGGTGTGCGCCACTTGCCAGTGAGTGAACGTAACAGCGAACAGGCGTTGAGTGAGCAAGGCGTGTTCACCTTGATTTACACCACCGGGACGACTGGCGATCCCAAAGGGGTCATGCTTACACATCGCAATATGTTGTATGTCGCGGCTGTCAGTGGCGCGCTGCGCGGTCTGAAGTCCGATGACAAAATATATCTGGTGCTGCCGGTATCGCATGTTTTTGGCATATCGGCTGTGTTCCTTGCCGCCTTGTATGCAGGTGCAGAACTGATTGTTGCAGACAGGTTTGATCCGGCGCTATGTTTCAGTAATTTTGAACAGCTCGGGGTCAGTGGTGTTTTTGGTGTGCCGGCCATGTTTGCCAAGTTGGTGGATCACGCGCGTGAACGCGGTATCTCGCAGGCAGACCGCACTCAAAAATGGCCGCGGCTACGCTTTATGTACAGTGGCGGTGCTCCGCTTGATCCTGCCATCAAAGAAAAGACCGAGCACTTGTTTGGCCTGCCGTTATTAAACGGCTATGGCATGACCGAGAGTGCCCCAACCATCAGCCAGGTGCGTTTTAATGAGCCGTTGGCTAACTGCAGCGTTGGCAAGGCATTGCCGGGCATGGAAATCCGTTTGCTCGGACCTGATGGTGCAGAAGTAGCACAAGGTGAAGTGGGTGAGCTGCATGTTCGCGGCCCGAATATCATGTTGGGTTATTACCGTAATCCCCTTGCCACTGCGGCGGCAATCGATGAGCAAGGATTCCTGAATACCGGAGATCTGGTGCGCTTGGATGAGGATGGCAACATTCACATCGCAGGACGCAGCAAAGAACTGATCATTCATTCGGGTTTTAACGTATACCCTCCGGAAGTGGAAGGTGTGATTTCCAAACACCCCGAGGTATTGTTATGTGCGGTGATCGGCGAGCCGGTCGAAGGTAATGAAAACGTGCTGGCGTTTGTGCAGCGTACGGCGGGTAGCCAATTGGATGAGGCGAGTTTGCAGGCGTTTATAAAGCCGTTGCTCACAGCCTACAAACGCCCGAGCCGAATTGAATTTATGGAGCCGCTACCAACGGCACCGTCCGGGAAAGTTCTTAAACACAAACTGAAGAAGGAGTCTGCCAGATGATCAAACTATATGGATTTGCCATGAGTAACTACTACAACATGGTAAAAATGGCCTTGTTGGAGAAAGGCATGGAGTTTGAGGAAGTCACCGTGCTTCCCAACCAGGAAAACGAGTATCTGTCGCGCAGCCCGATGGGAAAAGTGCCGTGTATCGAGACAGAGCAGGGATTTCTGACTGAAACCGAAGTCATCATCGATTACCTCGATAGCCTGGGCCTTGGCCCGTCGTTTTACCCTGTTGATCCATTTGAGCGCGCCAAAGTGCGCGAGTTGATTCGTTACCTCGAACTGTATATCGAATTGCCAGCGCGTCGCCTGTATGGCGATGTGTTTTTTGGTCGCCCAGCCAGTGATGAACTCAAAGAGTCGGTGCGCAAAGAGCTGCAGAAAGGTTTTGCTGCGCTGGCTAAACTGGCGAAATACGATCCTTATCTGGCCGGCAGTGACATGAGTTATGCCGACTTCTACTTCCTGTTCAGTGTGGGGCTGGTTACCCGCGTGACCAAAAAGGCACTCAATTGGGACGTGTTTGCCACGGAGCCAGGCGTCAAAGCATTGCTGGGCTTGCTTGAACAGCGCGACTCCGTTAAAACGATTCGTGAACATCAGGCAAAGGCGGCGTTGCCCAAGATCTGAACCAAGTAACAGGTAAACAGGATAGAGATTTATCGATGACCCCCAGGCCCGCCAGTACGGTAGTGATTGTGCGCGAGAGCAGCGAAGGCGTTCAGACCTTGCTGCTCAGGCGCAATTCCGCGCTGAGTTTTGAAGGCGGCGCCTGGGTATTCCCGGGAGGCAAAGTGGATGCCTGTGATTACCCGGAAGCTTGTGACACCCTGGCTGAATGCGAAGCGGAGTATCTGGCAGCGGTGAATGCGTGTATCCGCGAGACTCGCGAAGAAGCGGGTTTACAGATAGCGCCTGATCATTTGATTCATATCGCACACTGGACAACGCCACTCGGATTACCGCGTCGCTACGCCACCTGGTTCTTTATGTGCCCCTTACATGAGGCAGTCGACATTGTGGTGGATGACGACGAGATACTCGATTATCAATGGCTGAGTCCGGCAGCAGCGTTACAGGAGCACAGTGAAGGACGGATTCGATTACCGATTCCGACAGCACATACATTAAAAAGTATGTTGCCCTACAACGGCCTGGCGCAGCTTTGCCAGGCAATGCGCGCCGCTGAAATTCATGTATTTCCCGAAAATTCAGACTATTACAAGCCATTTTTACCTGGCTGAACAATGTCGTCAGACCGAGTGTGGTCCACGACAGATTTGCTTGCCTTGTCCGGTCCAGTAATGGGATAGTTGAGCGGAAGGCAAGAATAAAAACCGCTGGCTGCCAGTGAACGTATCAGTCCTGTAATCCCGGAACAGAGCCGTCTGATTATGTCGAATCAATCGTCACACGCCACCATAGAAAACTTGCGATCCAGCCTGGCAGCGGTTGGGCGTCGCCGCACCATGCTGGTGTTTCTGCACCAGACAGGTTTGTTACTGACAGCCCTGGCTGCGCTGGTACTGGGCATGAGCCTGATCAGTCTGTGGTTACCAGATGCCTTCATGTTGCAGTTATGTTTACTGCTGCTGAGCGGGGGTATCGGGATAACGCTGATCTGGCGATACAGCGCTGCATTGCGCAGGCTGCGTGCCGATGATCGTCAACTTGCTGGCATTATCGAATCACGTATGCCAGATCTCGAGCAACGACTGCTCACTTCCCTTGAATTTTCGCCTGACAGTGATGCCTCAAAAAAGGCAGGCGTCTCCGCGCAGTTTGTTGAGCAGTTGTGGGTCGACGCGGAAGTGCATCTGCGCGATCAGGAACAACAGCTGCAGCAAGTGTCCGATCGTCGCGCGCCTTATACCTCAGCCTCACTGGCCGCGGTAGCGGTGCTGGTAACCGTGGTGGCTTTTATCAGTTCAGATGCATTGTTACGCGCTGGAGCCCAGCTGCTCTGGCCCTTTTCCCTGCGTCCGGTCAGCGTAGAACTTGCAGAACCTGCCGTGCCGGCCGAAGCGCTGGAGTTGGTCATCACGGTGGAGCCTGGGGATATCCGTATGCAGCGCGGGCGATCTGCCAGCATCAATGTCAGGATTGAAAACGGTGCCCCAGCCAATGTGCGGCTGCGCATGCAGTCTGATCAGTTGAATTGGTACGACGTCTCGATGCGCGAAGAAGGCAGCGGCAGTAACGGAGCGGCTTGGTCGTATTACATGCCAGCTGTGCAGGATGAGTTGGTCTACTACGTCAGTATTGATCAGGCAGATGGCCCCGACGGTGAACTGCGCAGTCGTCAGTACGCAATAACCCTGTACGATTTGCCGCGCGCTGAACAAATTGATCTGGCTTTTGACTTTCCTGACTACACAGGCATGGACGATCTGCAGGAACCTGACAGTGGCGACATGGTTGCCCCGGAAGGCACTGAGGTGGCTCTGAATGTCACCTTTAATAAAGCGGTGCAGCAGGCAGACATTGTGTTTGATGATGACAGCCGTATCCCGCTGACTGTAGATGGCTTGACTGGTACTGCAGTGCTCACCATTTCACGAGATACCGCTTATCGTGTGATGGCAACCGACTTCGATCGTTTACAGACGGAAGACGCCGATGTGTTTTACATCCGCTCAATTCCCGATCAACCGCCGGTGCTGGCTTTGCACAGCCCGGGTCGTGATCAGGATGTGATGCCGCTGGAAGAAGTGATTCTGCAAGTTGAGGCAACAGATGACTATGGCCTTAGTGAGTTCCAGTTGCATTACAGTGTGGTGGGCACTGATGAGCTGGCGATTGATTTTCTGCCAACAGAGCAGACTCGTAATATCACTGGCAACCAGATGATTTTTATGGAAGATCTGGCTGTGCAGCCTGGTGATTTTGTCAGTTATTACATGACACTGGCAGATAACAACGCGTTACGTGGACCACAGCAGATTGTGTCTGATATTTATTTTCTGCAAGTTGTGCCAACCGATCAGGAGTTCCGACGGGCGGCGGGTGGACAACAAGGCGGCGGGGGCGGTGGCGGCGGTGGTGGAGACAACAGCAGCAGTGCGCTTGTGACCTTACAGAAAGACATTATTGCTGCCACCTGGCGCCTTCGTCAGCAGCAGCTCAATATGGATCAGCAACAATTTGATGACGATGTGGCCGTGCTCGCCGACTCGCAGCGTGAAGCGATGGAGCGGGCGCGTATGTCGATAGAGCGCTTGTCGGAGCGTCTGGATTTTGCGGATGACAGTTTTGGCAACGCCGTCACGCATTTGCAGCGTGCTATCGAGCAAATGGATCTGGCCGCCGGACAACTGGATGCACAGGCTTTAACAACCGCCATGCAGCCTGAACAGCAGGCTTTGCAAATGGTGCTGCGTGCCGAAGCCGAGATCAATCGAACTGACGTTAATTTCCAGCGACAACAGGCTGGAGGCGGCGGCGGTGGTGGCGGGCAGCAGGAGCGCGAAGATTTGCGCGAATTGTTCGACATGGAAATGGGTCAGAATGAGAATCGCTACGAAACGCCCCGGCAAGCGGGCGGTGGTCAACAGCAGAATACCGAAGAGGCCAGTCGTCTCGAAGAGCTTGCACGCCGTCAGGAAAGCCTGACGCGCGCTCAGCGCAATCTTGCACGACGCATGGAAGAGCTTGAAGAAGAGCAACGCCGACGCGAACTAGAAAGGCTGCGCCGGGAGCAGGA
>JAUSPW010000357.1 GCA_030652635.1 Pseudohongiella sp.
CCAGCCCAAGCGCAATACCCAATGCGCCAATGACCATCACCCAGGTCGGGATGGCCGCGGTACTGTGCACCACACCACCCGACATCACCACATCAATGATGGCTGCCAACGGGCCTATGGCATTGGCAACGTCGTTTGATCCGTGCGCAAAACTTAACAACGCAGCTGCAAAAATCAGTGGCACATTAAACAATGCATTAACACTTTGTTTGGAGTTATCAATCAGGTCGGCACGCACGGACACGCGCTTGCGCACAAACCAGAACGTGACTACGCCCACAAACAGCCCGTAAACAACTGCGCTACCAAAACTTACCGGCCAGATCCGGTTCAAGCCTTTCAGAATCAAATAGGTAGAAAATGTCCACCCCATCAATCCCATCAGTATCGGCACCATATAAGCAGCGGCTTCTGACATATTGGATTTATAGGTAATGCTACGCTTGATCAGATACAAAAAGACGGCAGCAAACACGCCACCCAACACGGGAGAAATCACCCAGCTGGCAGCGATATTGCCCATGGTCGGCCAATCTACAATTTGCGGCCCCGCCGCCGCCATACCACCGCCGAGCACCGCGCCCACAATCGAGTGCGTGGTGGAAACCGGCGCGCCGACAGCAGTGGCCAGATTCAACCATAAAGCGCCCGCCAACAAGGCCCCCAACATGATCCACACAAATGTGTCGGCATCGGCAATCAGCTCAGGATTGATAATGCCGCTGCGGATAGTACCAACGACCTCGCCACCCGCGAGCAATGCGCCTGCGGCTTCAAACACAGCCGCGATCAGCAACGCGCCACCGAGCGTGAGCGCTTTGGAACCAACGGCTGGCCCAACATTGTTGGCCACGTCATTGGCACCGATGTTCATCGCCATGTAGGCACCAACCACACTGGCAACCACCAGCATCATGCTGACGCCACCGACGGTGACCGACATCGCGTAAAAAATCACTCCAATCACAAACAACAGCGCAATGCCCAGCCGTAACAACTCAGCACCACGCGACATTTCTTTTACCGGTTTTGCATTTTTCATGATGGGTAGTACTGAGGCTCAAATCAGGAAGGAATTTTGCAGCTGCGCTGGTAACGCCAGGCCATGGTCAATAACATCACCACGGTTGCGGGGATGACAAACCAGACCATTGCCAGGCCAAAAGTATGCAAGTTTTCATGCTGCTGCGCTGCCATGAGCAAATACGCGGTGTAAGCAATGTAATAAAACAGGAACAGTCCACCGCTGAAGCGCGATATCAGATAACCGGTGAAAAAGATCGGCAAACAGATCAGCGCCACACCAATCATGACCGGGATATCAAACACCAATGCGGCATCCGCAACGCTAACCCCATCGGGGGCAAGGACGCTGGACAAACCCAACACCGCCAGCAGGTTAAACAGGTTGCTGCCGACCACATTGCCCACTGCAATATCACGTTCGCCACGCAGACTGGCAATGACGGATGTCGCCAACTCTGGCATGGAGGTGCCTGCAGCAACAATGGTCAAACCAATCACCAGCTCGCTCATGCCAAGGTACTGGGCTATTTGCACAGCACTGTCGACCAGCCAACGCGAACCCAAAACCAAAAGCACCAAACCAACAACAATAAACCCAATATCGCGGAGCATTTGCATTCGGGTATCGGATTTTGCGCTGTACTCGGCGTCGTATTGCTCATGCACCGCGACGCTGGACTCGCGGCGGCTTTGCCGGATCAGAAAAAACGTGTAGGCAATTACAGATCCGAACAGGATCAATCCATCAAGGCGGGATATTTTGTTGTCCAACCCCATCAGCAGCACGGCAATTGACGCCGCGATCATCAGTGGGACGTCGAGGCGCACCAGTTGCTGGGAAACGACCAGGGGGGCAACTAATGCCGACAAACCAAGGATCAGCAGGACATTAAAAATATTGCTGCCAACCACGTTACCCAACGCCAGATCAGCCTGACCAGACCAGGACGCGCCAATGCTGACGGCCATTTCAGGGGCACTGGTACCAAACGCGACAATTGTCAGACCAATAACAAGCGGAGAGATGCCTAGACTGGATGCTAGTCGCGAGGCGCCTCGCACCAGAATTTCAGCGCCAATCACCAACAACACCAAGCCTGCTATCAGGAAAGCAATGACCATAAAACCCCCGGCGCAACGTCTGAAAAGGGCCTGAATCTACTGTTCGGGCGGCGCATCATACGCCTGAATTCAAAAAGCGAACAGCTGGCCAGCACACTTTAAAAAATCAGGCGGAGTTCCTGGCTGCATTAATATTGCCAAACATGGTGCGCACAACCATTTTTTCGTAAAGCACCAAATGCTCGGGATCATTGTGCTCGCGCATTTCGCGAACACGAATCAAGGCATATTGTTGGATCATCAACAATGGCAGCACCACGCGCTCTCGCAGCTGAATGCTCAGGCGCGTGCGCGGATTGTCATCCAGCAGCTGCGTTTGGCCGGCCACTTTCAACACCATCTCACGGCTCAGGCAATATTCATCATAAATGTCCTGCCAGAACGCACCGAAGCGCGCATCGCTTTGCATATAACGGGTGAGCTCAAAATTGGTTTTACTCATACTTTGCATGCTGTTGGAAATCAGTGCACGGAAAAATCGTGAACGCTGGTACAAGTCTTTGCAGGCATCCAGGCGACCAAGATCCTCCTCGTTTTTCAAGGCGGTGCCGAGTCCGTAAAACCCTGGCACATTCTGCTTGAGCTGACTCCATGCCCCGACAAACGGGATGGCGCGCAGATCCTCAAAGCGCAACGCGCCCGCACCGCGTTTGGAAGGTCGGCTGCCAATATTGGCCATGGCGTAGTAGTTTAAGGCGCTCATTTCCTCCAGATAGGGCAGGAATAAGGGATGCTGTTTGAATGCCTCGTACTTCTGGTAACTGCATTCAGCCAGTTCGCGCATCAGATTACGCTGCAGATCGTCCAGCTCACGGTCAGCCCGATCGATCAGGTTATTCTCCAGCCCTGCCGTCATCAGCTGACCCAGGTTGTGAGCCGCGGCGGCTTTGATGCCGTAGTGCGAACTGATAGTCTGCCCTTGCACGGTCATCTGAATCTGATTGCTCTCGATGTTTTTGCCATGTGCTGCATAAAACAAATAGGAGTCTCCGCCGCCACGCGCCGGGGGTCCGCCACGGCCATCAAAAAAGATCACTTCCACACCGACATAGCGCGAAGTCGCCGTGATGGTTTCCTTGGCTGAATAAATCGCCCAGTTGGCCATCATGTAACCACCATCTTTGGTGCCATCTGAAAAACCCAGCATGACTGTCTGG
>JAUSPW010000370.1 GCA_030652635.1 Pseudohongiella sp.
TCGATCCGGGCACACCCAAGGCGGAGACCTGCATTTCATTTTGCAGACCAGGTGAAGAAAAGGACGACGATCAGCGCAAGGAATATTCTCAATTTCATGCATGGATCGAAAACCGTAGCATTCCTTTTCTGGACGAAGCAGTTGTTGATTATGCAAAAGACACCATGGGTGGACAGCTCACAATCAAGGCACCAAATTCCCGGCTTCCAAAAATAAAAGACGATAGCCCGATCGAAGACCGCATCAATTATGTGCTGTACAACGAGATAAATCCTTCGTTGGCCTCTCACGGTGGTGTTGTCACATTAGAAGATCTGGTCGACGAAACCATTGCCATTCTTAAGTTTGGGGGTGGTTGTCAGGGATGCGGTATGGTTGATGTGACCCTGAAAGAGGGGGTCGAAAAGACTTTAATGGAGAAAGTGCCAGGTTTGACCGCAGTGCGAGATGTCACCGATCATACCAATCGGGACAATGCATACTTTAAATAGAAAGCAGCTTAAAACGATATCCGGGCAGAGTTTTGCATCGCCATGTTAGCCCGGGTAGCGACTGCGTAACGCGTCGTACAGCTTTTCAGGATACTGATCAGAATCCGTTTCCAACCCGGCCATTAGCTCCACAAGATGTTCGTTATCTTCCCGGTCGCCCCAGATTTTTTGATAGGTGCCAGCTTTATATCCATGGTCCTGACGGAAAAAATTAAGGACATTTTTGCCGACGTATTGGCGATACAATTCCTGCCAGCTCATATGGCAGTCTGAGAGTATTGACGAGAACACTGACATCTCTATGCGCCGGACTGCGCTCAGTGCGATGAGAAGTTCAAGTTTCCCCAACAGGTCCAGAGCACCGAGGTCTACTTCAAGTCCATCACAGAGCACTGGTTTATAATCATGCATCGCCTTGATCAGGTGCTCAAGCGCCTGTTCTCGATTGCCGTTTTCTCTGAGCAGAATCTCCGATAGTAAGAAATGCCAGATGTCGACCAATTCCATTTGAAGTTGCGGTAAATCGAGAGTCTGTTTTTTCCACCACTTCCAACCGTGATGTTCAATGGCCTCTGCCGCTTCTATGACAACCGCTCGCAGGTAAGGGTAGGCGGCTTGTACCCAGTTTGCATCAACCTTGGCGTTCATATCGCATTGCAAGCGCAACATGACGTTTGCCTGCTGAGTGGACAAAGATATTGTCATAAAAGGGATTCAACCTGTTCTATTGCGGAATAGCTGACACGGACTAGGAACGGGAGGTTTCGTCGGGTTGGTCAGGTGCTGGTTTGAGGATCCGGGCGCGTTGTTGCTCAAGAGAAACAAGCATTTCGTGGCGGCTGCGCAGCATATCTTCATACGACCTGCGCGGCTCGGTTTCTCCAGCTTCAAGACTGGCAAGCCAATCGTTCAGAATCTGAATCTCCAGCCTGAGTTGAGCAATTCCCTGATCAAGTAGATCGGGCTCAATGTGAGGCGTCCGCGAGCGGGTGCGCTTTTCTACTAAAGTCATGCCGGTGATCCCTGATACACTCCACTTGTCTTCGCTACGGACTTCGTCGGAACTTCCACTGAATTTTGCTTCCTGCATAACCTATCGGCAGTAAAATCAAAAGCCTTAGCCTTTAATTCCTGCCGATGGTGAATTGTGACGAGCTTAACATTAATTATGAACAGATTCGCATATCCTGTCTAAACTGGTCAAGTGCAGCAGGGATTTTAAAACAAGCTCCGGAACTCAGTGTCAATGCTGGTAGGTGTCTGCAAGTGAGCGAGCGCTCAGGTGGTGATCGGGTTCTCCCCATAACTTAATCATGTTTTTTACATCAGTTGCGGTTAACAATTTGAGCTCGCGATAACCCAATGACTGCCAAGCAAAGGAGAGTTTTTCGAGATCATGCTTGGTAGTTGTTTGTGCAATAGTTTGCCAGCGTGGTGTTGTCTGGCCTACAGTTCGGTCATACAAAAAACTCGCCTCAGATGCCTTCCGATAAAGTGTATGCAGGAGTGCATCCATCTTTTCT
>JAUSPW010000090.1 GCA_030652635.1 Pseudohongiella sp.
AACGTCAATGGTGCATTATTTATTCAGTACCACGACGGATAAGGCGAGCCAATGATCAGCTAGAAGCAAAAAAGCAGAACCCTCCGCGCCGGGTTTTATATCCCGCTGGATATTTTTGAGTGAAGCTCAATGGGCGTCTGCGCAAATGCGGGATCCAGCAATGCAGCCCGCTGCGCATATGTCATGGCCCGTTCTGGCTCCCCCAGTTCAAACATCAACCACGCGAGGTTGTTATGGGCAACGGCCGAACTTGTCTCAAGCGTGAGAAAATCAATTAATACCTTGGCGGCGTCCTGTTGCTGGCCCTGCGCATAGAGCTGATTGCTCAGACCAATTGCCATCAGGGAACTGCCAGGCCAGCGCTGCACACCTGCGTGCCACCCTGCCAGTGCAGAAGCGCCTGCTTGACTGAGCTCAAAATCAGCAAGCGTCTGAAAATACGAGGCTTCATCAGCATCAACCGGCATGTGCCCAGGCTGTAGGACAACAACCGACCAATACCCGGCACGTGCCCAGGTTCGCTCAAATACAGCCATTGGCATGACGTACTCTTTGCGCGTACCCGAGCGCAAGGTGATTGTGTTTTCTGCAAGATCAAATCCCACCGCTACGGCATAGTGCCACTGCGGCCAACGCGATAACCCAAGATTTTGCATCACCAGCACCGGCTGACCGGCGGCTACCTCCATCAGCAGTTTTTCCAGCGTACCCGACAGCACATAAGGCAGCCTGCCGTAGCGGCGGGCCGTTGCCAGCATTTCAATTTGTAATGAACCACGCCGGGCAGGGATATAGACCTGTGATACCAGCTCCTCAGGTGTGACCTCTACCTGATTGAAGGTCAGCACAGTTGCCAGCGCCGCAGGACCACATTGAAAATCTTCCTGCGGGAAGAACCCAACATCACTCAGCAGAATAGGCGATGCCAGGCTCTGTGGCGCCTGCGCCTGCAACTGCAGGGTCTGGGGCGCCGACAGGCAGGCTTGCAACCCAAACAGCACTACCGCTGCGGTCAAACACAAGCGCAAGGTCTTGCGCTGGACGCAGCGTTGCCACATCCTAGATGCCCGGGAATATATCGGTGACGCCAGCAATATCCAGCAGCATAAAAATCACCAATACAAAAACCAGCGTCTCCAGCGCGCCTTCACCGGCAGGCAATACATCGATCTGTGCGGACAGTGCTGCCAATTCTGACGCACTCAGGCTGGCAACTCTTGCCGCAGCATCTGCAACATCAACACCCCTGGCTTCGAGCTGTGACTGTACCTCGGCACGATTTAAAAACGCGCTGAGCTGTGCGCGTTGCTGATCGACTCGCGAATCCTGCGCAAGTTGTTGTGTAGACACCATGCCCGAGGGGGCAGCGACTGCTGGCGATTGCATAAAAACACCCACCACCAATACTGCAGTCAATACCCCGGTAGCGCCGACCCTGTTCCAGATTGCTTTCATATTTGCACTCCTGTGTTTTCTCATAAAACCCTTGCGGGCCCGTGGTGATAACCAGCCTATCCTGCCTGGTATACATGCACATCCCGTTGCGGAAACGGAATGGTCAATCCTTCTGTCGCAAACGCTTTATAAACCTGTTCATTCATCGCAAAAAACACTGGCCAGAAGTGCTCGGCCTTTACCCAGGCGCGAACAACAATATTCACAGAACTATCGGCGAGCGCGGACACCCCGGCAAACGGTTCCGGATCTTTTAAGATGCGTTCATCAGCATTCATCAGTCGACGCAGCACCGTGTAAGCCTTGTCGACATCGTCACCGTAAGCAATACCAAAAGTCCACTCCACACGGCGCGTGGCCTGCGCGGAGAAATTCACCAGCGTCCCGGTGGCCAATGGCCCGTTTGGAACGATAATAGTTTTGTTGTCCGGTGTTGTCAGAATGGTGACAAAGATCTGGATTTCCTTCACGGTACCTGCGTGACCCTGTCCTTCAATAAAATCACCCACCTTGAAGTATTTAAAAAACAGGATCATCACGCCACCCGCAAAATTCTGCAGAGTGCCTGACAACGCCAAACCTACAGCCAGTCCTGCGGCACTGAGCAGGGCGATGAACGACGTCATTTGAATGCCGAGCACACCCAGTGCAGTGATATACACCAGTATCTTGAGCAGAATGTTAAAAAG
>JAUSPW010000373.1 GCA_030652635.1 Pseudohongiella sp.
TTTGTCGCCCTCGCCGGCAGAATCAGCCTGGCTTGTGGCACTGATGATTTTTGCCGGTTTTTCGTCCTCAAACAAAATCGACCAGCCCTGGCGTTCAAGATCTTCAAACTGATCATGTTTCACTGACCAGACAAAACTCCAGATGGCGAACACAACCAACACCAACCCTAACGGAATCATGACAAACAGCACGTCCATCTCAGCGCTCCATCCATCGCAATCGCCCAGCGTTGCTGACCACCAACACCGACGACAGACTCATGCCCAGTGCTGCCAACCAAGGCGGTACCAGCCCCATCAGGGTGAACGGGATCACCGTAAAATTGTAAACGACTGACCAGGCCACGTTCTGACGGATAATAGCGCGGCATTTACGGGCAAACACCAGAATGGCAGGCAGCATCATCAGCGAGCCGTTGAGCAGCGTGGCATCCGCGCTGTTCTGTACAAAACTGTCGCGCGGTGTAACGGCAAGCGAGGTGTCGGCGGCAGCCATGGCCGCCGTGTCGTTGATACCATCACCCACCATCATGACGCGGGCTGACTGTTGCAGTTCACGTAAAGCGTCCACTTTGTCCTGCGGGCTCATGCCGGTGCGGATATCCAGCACCGCAAACAATTCGCGAATGCTCTCGGCACTCATGGATCGGTCGCCGGTAAACACCGCAGTGCGAATACCTTGCTGATGCATTTTGTTGACCACCGTACTCGATTCAGCGCGGGGATTGTCCTGCAGGCAGAACCAAGCCAGTGGCTGCCTGTTTTTGCTCAGCAATATCCAGTGTCCGCTACCAGGTGGCTGCGTGCATGCGGCGTTTTGGGCGTCCAGTGCAAACTCAAACAGCCCCAATCGGTAATGTTGGTCTTCTATGTCGCCCATCACGCCGCAGCCCGGCACCACCTGACTGTTGTTCACAAACAACGCATGCGGCACATTAAACGCGTGTGCGATGGGGTGTTCACTGCCGGCTTCCAGCGCGCTGGCCAGTTCCATACAAAGCTGCTTCTGCGCTGACGGCTCCTTTTGCGCTGAGGGCTCTGCTGCG
>JAUSPW010000377.1 GCA_030652635.1 Pseudohongiella sp.
GTCGCAGCGGCGAACCTTACGTCACGCACCCGCTTGCAGTTGCCAACATTCTTTGTGATATGCACATGGACCATCAGAGCCTGATGGCTGCCATGCTGCACGACGTGATTGAAGACACCGGCGTCAGTAAAACGGCCATCAAAGGTCAATTCGGCGACACCGTGGCTGATATGGTTGACGGCGTCAGCAAACTCAACAAGATCACCTTCAGCAGTCACGCCGAAGCCCAAGCCGAGAACTTCCAGAAAATGGCCTTGGCCATGGCACGTGACCTGCGGGTTATTCTGGTGAAACTTGCCGATCGTCTGCACAACATGCGTACGCTGGATGTGCTCAGCCCTGAAAAACGTCGCCGGATAGCACGTGAAACCCTGGATATTTATGCGCCAATCGCCAACCGACTGGGGATGAATGCTGTTCGTGTTGAGTTCGAAGAACTGGGTTTTGCTGCCTTGCATCCCATGCGCGCAAGACGTCTGGATGCGGCCGTCAAAGCTGTCCGTGGCAACCGCAAAGAAATTGTTAAACAGATACAAACGGCCATCGAAGCCTGTCTCGCGCGCGAGGGTCTACCCGGTCGCACCATTGGTCGCGAAAAACACCTGTATAGCATCTACGAAAAAATGCGCAGTAAACGCAAACCATTTTCCGAGATTATGGACGTTTACGCGTTCCGTATTGTGGTGGATTCCGTTGACACCTGTTACCGGGTATTAGGCGCGGTACACAACCTGTTCAAACCAGTTCCCGGCAGATTCAAAGACTATATCGCAATCCCCAAGGCAAACGGTTACCAATCATTGCACACCACCTTGTTTGGCATGCACGGCGTTCCCATCGAGATTCAGATCCGTACGGAAGAAATGGAAGCGATGGCCAATAACGGTATCGCCGCGCACTGGTTATACAAATCTTCCGATGACATTTCCAGCAACGCGCACATTCGTGCAAGGCAATGGGTCAACGGTCTGCTGGAGATGCAGCAGAACGCGGGTAATTCCCTGGAATTTATTGAAAACGTCAAAATTGACCTGTTCCCTGATGAGATTTACGTGTTTACACCCAAAGGTCGCATCATGGAGCTGCCGGCGGGATCAACAGCCGTCGATTTTGCGTACGCAGTGCATACTGATGTTGGCAACTCTTGTGTGGCTTGCCGTATCAGCCGCCGATTGGCGCCCTTGAGTGAGCCGTTGGAAAGCGGGCAAACCGTCGAAATTATTACTTCACCCGGTGCGCAGCCCAACCCGGCCTGGCTCAGTTTTGTGGTCTCAGGCAAGGCGCGCAGCAACATCCGTCACTACCTGAAAAACCAGCGCCAATCCGAATCTATTGCACTGGGCCGCCGCCTGTTAAACAAAATCCTGGCCGGATACGGCACTCAAATTGAAAAAATGAGTGCAGAAGACATCAAGCTAGCGCTGGAACAATTGAATGTTGCTGAACTGGATACGCTGTTGAGTGACATCGGGTTGGGAAATCGTATGGCGCATATGGTTGCGCAAAAAATGCTGCCTGAAGCACGGACACCGGACACCCCAAAAAGCGGATCGAAGGATAGTAAACAATCGTCCCTGACCATTCGCGGCTCGGAAGGCATGGTCATGAGTTATGCCAAGTGCTGCTACCCGATTCCGGGCGACCCGATTGTTGGGCATATCAGCTCGGGGCGCGGGATGGTCATCCACACCGAGACCTGCAACAACATTGCCGAGTTCCGAAATAGTCCGGAAAAGATCATTCCTGTGCGCTGGGATCCGGAAGTGGATGGCGAGTTTGCCGTTGAGTTACGCGTTGAGTTGGAAAATGAACGGGGCATTATTGCCAAACTGGCGACCGCCATTACCAGCAAAGAAGCCAATATTGAACGTATCAGTACCGTGGAACGCGACGCGCGCTTCAGCATCGTTAATCTGTTGTTGAACGTGCGCAATCGTATTCACCTGGCGCGCGTCATGAAGCATATACGCTTGATCAAACCGGTCACCATAGTCGCTCGTGTTAAAAGTAAAAAGCTCAGCAAATCCTCTAAAAGCAGCGCGCCGCTTGAGGGATGACAAATAGTGTACCGAGCGTGAGTGGTTGCTCACCTTTTAAATTTATCTCCTAAAACAAGGTTAACCATGGCAGAAAAATTCGCAATTTCCACACCACATGCGCCCGCTGCCATTGGGCCGTACTCGCAAGCGATACGCGCCGGGGATACGGTTTACCTGTCCGGTCAAATCCCGCTTGACCCTGTCACCATGGAAATTGTTGAGGGCGGCATCGAAGCCCAGACTCGGCGTGTCATGTCGAATATGGCGGCCGTCGCAGCAGAAGCCGGCGGCACGCTGGATGATTGTGTGAAGCTCACCATTTATCTGACCAATCTTGCTGATTTTGGCACCGTGAACGCAGTGATGCAGGAGTTCTTCAAACCGCCTTATCCCGCACGGGCAACCATTCAGATTTCCGCATTGCCAAGACAGTCACAGGTGGAAATCGACGCCATCATGTATTTGCCAGTCGCTGTTTAAGCGAACAGGGGGATCGGGACGTATGCCCGGCAAGCCTGCCTCGCCACAACAGCAACTCAGCACTCTGCCACTCGAGGCCCTGAAGGGTGTCGGGCCGGGCCTGAAACAGCGCTTGGCCATCTTGCACCTCCACAGTGTTCAAGATCTGTTGTTTCATCTTCCGCTGCGTTACCAGGATAGAACCCGCCTTGCTCCAATTGGACGGGTGCTACTGGGCCAGGACGTTATGCTGGAAGGTGATGTAGTCCACTGCGACATAGAATTTGGCCGCCGACGCAGCCTGGTATGCCGCATCAAGGATGGCACTGGCCTGTTAAGCCTGAGGTTTTTCCATTTCAGTGCGGCACAGAAAAACATGCTGAGCCCGGGAACACGAGTGCGTTGTTTTGGCGAAATCCGTCCCGGGAAAACCGGCTTTGAGATTTACCATCCTGAGTATCAAGTTATCAAACCGGGCGAGACTCCGGCGCTTTCTGACAGTCTGACACCCATTTACCCGGCAACAGAAGGACTGCAACAGACGCGTTTGCGCAACCTGATTGATCAGGCACTGGCGCTCATCACACCCGAATCTCTGCGCGAGTGGATACCACAAACGGTGCTTGCGCAAGTGATCCGGCAGACGCGGTGGCCAAGTCTTTCCCAGGCTCTCGCCTATTTGCACCATCCCCCCGTAGATGCGCCGGTTCAACAGCTATTTGATGGAGCGCACCCGGCTCAACAACGACTCGCGTTTGAGGAGTTACTGAGTCACCGCCTGTGTCTGCGACGATTGCGCAAACAATCGGCCGTGCAACAGGGGCCTGAAATGCGTGCTCAACATCGGTATCGGACGCAGTTTCTGCATCAATTACCCTTCAAGCTGACCGGCGCGCAGCAAAAAGTCAGTGCAGAAATCAGTGCCGATCTTCAACAACCCAGACCGATGCTGCGTTTGCTGCAGGGAGATGTAGGGTCCGGCAAAACCGTGGTTGCTGCGCTGGCGGCACTACAAGCCGTCGACAATGATTTTCAGGCTGCCATCATGGCGCCCACTGAATTATTGGCGGAACAACATTATTTTAACTTCTGCCAATGGCTCGAGCCCTTGGGTCTTAAAATCGGATGGTTGAGTGGCAAGGTCAAAGGCAAACAACGGCGCGAAACATTGGCTCACATCGCCGATGGTTCTGCTCAGCTTGTGGTAGGTACCCATGCGCTGTTTCAGGATGAGGTGGTCTTCCAGCGTCTTGGGCTGGTGATTATTGATGAGCAGCATCGCTTTGGTGTTCATCAAAGACTCGCCCTGCGCGAAAAAGGACTTAATAAGCAAACCCAGCCGCATCAACTGGTCATGACCGCCACCCCTATCCCACGGACCTTGGCGATGAGTGCTTATGCTGATCTTGATGTCAGTATCATTAATGAATTGCCGCCTGGGCGCACTCCCGTCAACACACTCATTATCGCTAACACCCGCCGACCAGAGGTGATTGCCCGTATCCATGCGGCGTGCCAGTCGGGTAGCCAGGCCTACTGGGTTTGTACCTTGATAGAAGAGTCTGAAGCACTTGAATGCCAGGCAGCCGAAGTAACCTGGCAAGCGTTGCAGTCGCAGCTGCCTGACTTGAACATTGGGTTGATCCATGGTCGCTTGAAGCCCGTAGAAAAAGCTTCTGTCATGACGGCATTTAAGAAAGGCGAGCTTCACTTGTTAGTTGCGACCACGGTGATTGAGGTAGGTGTAGACGTCCCAAATGCCAGTTTGATGATTATCGAAAACCCCGAAAGACTGGGTCTGGCGCAGTTGCATCAATTACGTGGCCGCGTCGGCCGCGGTGCAAAGGCCAGCCATTGCCTGCTTTTATATCAAACGCCTTTATCTCATGCCGGGAAATTGCGATTAGGCATCATGCGTGATAGTAATGATGGTTTTTATATTGCAGAACAGGATCTTGCGCTGCGCGGCCCCGGGCAGGTTCTAGGCACCCAGCAAACCGGGTTGATGAGCTTTCGCATAGCCGATCTGGTACGTGACGCTGACTTGCTTGATCCGGTAAAATCAGCAGCTGATTACATTGAACACTCCTATCCTTCACACGTTGACCCGCTGGTAGATCGGTGGCTGGGCGACAGGGAACTCTACGGCAATGTCTGAATCCTTTTTGGTAGTGCGTTGTGTACTGGTACAGGATGACTTGGGGATAGCTCAATGTATTCTGACGGCCGATGCAATGCTGGATCTGAACAGCCTGCAAACACATGCTCAGCGCAAACTGTTGCCCATGTCGCATCACGATATCGTGAAAGCGTCGCGCAGCCGTCGGCTGCCACTGATCAGTGGCAGCGAAAATTTTTACTTGCTGCCCACGTTTGTGGATACCAGTCTTGCCGGCAAAGGCAACTTGGTGGTGGATTCTCAAGGCGGCACACTGGGGACGCTGCGCGACACCATACACAATCAGGGTCAGCATGTGCGTCACTTGGAGTTCGCCGTGCCCGCGTCCAAACTGCGGCATGATCTTCCGGACGCCGGGGAAGACTCCAAAAGAATTCATGATTCCATCGGCAACTTTACGTCCTTGCGGATCAAACAACGTCTGGATGAAACGTTGGAGATTCCGCCGCTGTCAGCGACGGCAGACCGCATCATGCAATTACGCGCCAATCCGAACGCCACCGTAAACGAGCTCACCAGCATTGTGGAAGCCGATCCAAGTCTTGCCGCGCAAGTGGTGAGCTGGGCATCGTCGCCCTATTATGCGGCACCCGGAAAAATCCGCTCGGTACAGGATGCTATCGTGCGTGTTCTGGGTTTTGATTTGGTCAGCAATCTGGCTGTGGGCCTAATTCTCGGCCGCTCAGTTGCTTTGCCAAAAGAAGCTGCTGATGGTTTTACGCCCTATTGGTTGCAGGCGGTGTACTGTTCAACAGCGGTAGAAGCTCTGGCAAGGCAGATGCCAGTCAGTAAACGTCCCCGCCAGGGCATGATGTATCTGGCTGG
>JAUSPW010000384.1 GCA_030652635.1 Pseudohongiella sp.
CAGCATCAAGTCAATTACTGATTTCGGTATCTTCATCGGTCTTGATGGCAACATCGACGGTCTGGTTCACCTGTCTGACATTTCATGGGATGAGAATGGCGAAGAAGCCGTTCGTGCATACAAAAAGGGCGACGAAATCGAGACAGTTATCCTGTCAATCGATCCGGAGCGCGAGCGTATCTCCCTGGGTATCAAACAGCTTTCAGAAGATCCGTTCTCCAACTACGTTGGTGAGTTTGAGAAGGGCAGCATCGTAAAAGGTGTTGTTTCTGAAGTGGATGCCAAGGCAGCCACTGTTAACCTCGGCAATGGTGTAGAAGGCGTTTTACGCGCTTCAGAAATCAGCCGCGAGAAGATTGAAGATGCTCGCAATGCACTGAACGTTGGTGACGAGATTGAAGTAAAAGTCATCAGCGTTGATCGCAAAAACCGAGTTTTGGGTCTGTCTGTCAAAGCTATCGAAATCGATGATGAGAAAGCCGCGATTCAGGATCACAAAAACCAGGAAATGCCATCTGCCGGTCCGACCACCATTGGTGATCTGATCAAAGCTCAGATGGACAAAAAGTAATACGAGGTTGGTGCAGTTGACGCTTAAGTTAATTTGATACAACAAGGAAACCGTCATGACAAAGTCTGAACTTATTGAACGAATCGCCGCAAAGCAGTCTCAATTGTCCTCCAAGGACTGTGAGTTTGCTGTGAAGTCGATTATTGAATATATGTCGGAATCTTTGTCAGATGGTGGCCGAATTGAAATCAGAGGCTTTGGTAGTTTTTCACTTCACTATCGCGTACCGCGTGTCGGTCGAAACCCTAAAACTGGTTCGCCAGTGACGCTTACTGGAAAGTATGTGCCTCACTTCAAACCTGGCAAGGAATTGCGTGATCGTGTAAACAGCATGATCGACTAACAACGCAACACCTAGGGAAGAAACCCAAAAGACGGCGTATTCGAAAGGATATCGCCGTTTTTTGTTTATAAATCAACAGGTAGCGACACATGAAAACGTTAAAGCGCTGGGTAATCATTCTGCTTTTACTGTTGGTGCTGCTAGTAACAATTGGTTTTTCAATGTGGAACAATACTGAAGTTCCATTGTCTTTTGGTCCGATCACACTCAATGCTCGTCCTTTATCTGTCTGGGTAATCAGTGGTTTTGCTTTGGGCATTCTTTCTGGACTGATACTGGGTGCGGGATTGGTCAATAATCTGAAATTAAACCGTCGAATTCGACAACTTGAAAAGGAATTGCTGCTCAGGCCCAAGTTTGGTCGCGCAGAGAAAGATTAAGATTACGTTGAAATGGAGTCACTTTAATGCAGGATAACAATCGCATCATTATTGCTTTGGATATGGATGACCAGAAACAGGTTTTGGCACTTGTTAAACAACTTGATCCGGCTCTTTGCCGGCTCAAGATTGGCAAAGAATTGTTTACTTCGTTTGGACCCAAACTTGTAAAGAAACTGCAGAAACTGGGTTTTGATATTTTTCTCGATTTAAAATTTCATGACATCCCAAATACCGTTTATAAAGCCGTCCGGGCAGCTTGTGAACTTAAGGTTTGGATGCTCACAATCCATTCTGCTGGCGGTTCTGAAATGTTGAAAGCAGCGCGGGCAGCGGTAGATGAGTCAGACCATAAACCTATTTTAATCGCCGTCACAGTCCTCACGAGTCTCTCGGACAATGACATGGCCGAACAAGGCATACAACGCAGTGCTGCAGAGCAGGTCCTGCGGCTTGCGTCGCTTTCACAGCAGAACGGCATGGACGGTGTCGTTTGCTCGGCCGCAGAAGTACCATCCATCAGACGGCTACTCAGCAAAAATTTTATTCTGGTGACCCCGGGTATCAGACCGGCTGGTGATGACGCTCAGGACCAAAAACGAGTCGTTACACCCAGAGATGCTATCAGTGCGGGTAGCAATTATCTCGTTATTGGTAGACCAATCACACAGGCACGCAAACCTGTAGAAAAATTAAACCTGATTTTGAGTGAAATTTCTGGCACAAGTGCAGGTTTGTGCTAAAACCAGTTCAGCAGAGGTGCTTTTTTGTAAAAATACTTCTGCCTTTATGTAAAAACTCAATGATCGTCCGCGAGTAGCGGACTTTATAACTGATAGATGGAAAAGGAGTTTCCAATGCTTACCTCTAACTGCAATACCCGTTTTACAGAAAATTTCGGCAAAATGGTCAGAACAGGCGTTTTTGTGCTGATCGCAGGAAGCAGCATATGGATGCTGGGTTCCCCAACTACCGCAATCGCGCAAACCCAGGTAGCTACTGAGCAGATGCCCGCAGAAGTGGTGCCAGACAATCGTGTCAACATCAATACCGCTGATGCTGAAACTCTTGCCTTGGCGCTTGATGGTGTTGGCATGGCCAAAGCTCGCGACATCATTGTTTATCGAGAACAAAATGGCGAGTTCAAAACCGTGGACGACCTTCAGAAAGTGCGTGGTATTGGCAAGGCAACACTGGAAAGGAACAGAAACCGAATCCTGCTGAACGACAGCACTGAGTAAACCTGCCTGACAATCTATGTTGTAGAATGGGGTACGCAATCGCTCCATTCTATAACATTGCTTGAACGCACGGACGGTGTATGCTTTACGGGTTCGCTCTG
>JAUSPW010000389.1 GCA_030652635.1 Pseudohongiella sp.
CCAGCATTGAGTATCTGTCCGGGCACACCTTCCTGATCTCTTTTGATGACGGCGCGTCAGGTCGGGTGGATTTCTCCGAATATTTGAGTCGCGGGCCGGTTTTTGCGCCCCTGCGTGATCTGAGTTTCTTCCGCAAGGCGCGCATCGAAGGTGGCACGATTGCCTGGCCGAATGGTGCCGATATTGCACCTGAGACTTTGCACGAAAAATGTCAGCCGGCCTCGGTCTGAGGGTTCTCAATTTTGGAAAACACGTTTCTGCGGGAACGTCTTTTCAGTGCACACTCCTCTGCGAGGCGGTTGACGCCCACTTCAAGTGAGCGGCGTAGCCACGTCACATTGCAAACGCTTGTTATGCAGCGACATGCACATAATCTACACGACTGCTAGGTACCGGAACTTCTGCTCCATCCTCCCGCATTCCCTCGATATGAAACTGAATAGCTTCCCGAATCTGTTGCTCTACCTCTTCTATGCTATCGCCGGTAGCGATGCACCCTGGAAGGTCAGGCACGTAAGCAGAAAAGTTACCTTTCGCTTTTTCAATCACGATTGCATATTTCATAAATATCTCTCAATTTTCAATCCAGACTGCTTCAATATACTACTAAACGTTCCAGGAGCAATATCGTCACCAAGTTTGCCAGGCACTGTTACGCGGCCCGGTTTTGTTGGGTGTTTGTACTGTCGGTGGCTTCCCTTCGTTGTGACAAGAAGCCAGCCGTCATTTTCCAATAGTTTAATGACTTCCCTGATCTTCATTCCTTTCCTTCTCTGACAGTTTCACCGAAATCAAAATAGCTGCATAACATTCAAACACTGTGCTAAGACCAATTCCTGTTATTGCACCCGCCCTCAGCTTTGCGGCTTTTTTACCAACTTATATGAATCAGATTCATCCCTCTGATTCAACTCTCCGGACAGTAGCCCGAATCAGCAGTCCCGGCTAGTGTCCCCCGTCCGAAAGTCCTTATCAATCAGCCGGATGGCGTGTTCCCTCCTCGGGGAGACCCATTACAGGATCACTGCCAACAAATCTGGCGGCACAATTGCCTGGCCGAATGGTGCCGATATCACACCCGAGACTTTGTACGAAAAATGTCAGCTGGCTTGGGTCTGAAGGTTCTCAAATTTGGAAAACACGTTTCCGCGGAAACGT
>JAUSPW010000397.1 GCA_030652635.1 Pseudohongiella sp.
CGACCACACTCAATCTGCTGCTGTTCCCAGGGCATAAAAAACGTTTCCGCGGAAACTTTTTTTTGAGTATTTTTCTGATCGGAGTTCACTTGTACCCCATGGCTGCGCGCGGACTTGAAAATTGCCTCATTTAATTCGTGACAGACATCAAGAACCCCAAATAATCATTTGATATCAGCACATTAACCACCTATAAAGTTCAAAGGAGGAACTAACTAATGTCCAAAGGGAAATCATCGCAATCACTGCAAATCCGCAACAGCACTGCCGAGTTCCTGATTTTCACGGCTCAGGCTGGTGAAGGCAGTATTGAGGTACGGGTGGCGGAGGAAACCGTCTGGTTGACTCAGAAGTTGATGGCGGAGTTGTTTAATGTAAGTGTGCCAACTATCAATGAGCACCTGAAAAATATCTTTATTGGCAAAGAGTTAGAGGAAAATTCAGTTATTAGGAAATTCCGAATAACTGCCGCCGACGGCAAACAATACAACACCCAGTTTTACAACCTCGACGCCATTATCTCAGTAGGCTACCGGGTCAATTCCACCCGTGCTACCCAATTTCGTCAGTGGGCAACCGGCATTCTGCGCGAGTTTGCAATAAAGGGTTTTGTCCTGGACAGGAAGCGACTGGAAAACGGTAATTTTCTGGGCGAGGACTACTTTGAACGCTTGCTGGATGAAATCCGCGAGATTCGCCTCAGCGAGCGCCGGTTTTATCAGAAGATTACCGATATTTATGCCACCAGCATGGATTATAAAAAAGATGCTGAACTGACCCAGCAGTTTTTTGCCAAAGTCCAAAACAAACTGCACTACGCCATTCACGGCAGCACGGCTGCAGAGTTGGTGATGGCGAGGGCCGATGCTGACAAAGAACAAATGGGGCTGACCAGTTGGGAAAAAGCACCTGACGGAAAAATACTGAGGACTGATGTGGTGGTGGCCAAAAATTATCTGCGCCAGGAAGAGCTTGCAGCCTTGGCGCGCATCGTAACGATGTATCTGGATTATGCGGAAAGCATGGCCTTGCGAAAAATGCCAATGACCATGGAAGATTGGGCGACAAAACTTGACGCGTTTTTGCAATTTAATGAGCAGGATATTCTGGATAACTCAGGCAAGGCCACAGCGGAAGTCGCCAAGGCGTTTGCATTGACGGAATTTGAAAAATACAGGATTGTGCAGGATCGTTTGTTCAGCTCTGACTTTGACAAAATGCTGGAAAGTCTGCCGACACTAGACTCCAAAAAATAATGGCCAGTCGGCTCACGTAGCCGCTCCCGTCATTCCCTTTATCGCCATCGCCATCGCATAAGCGATCCGCTCTCCCTGCCACATTTCTGGTGCAGCCGATATTTTTTGCGCACCAGATTCTCCGTGTAATCCAGAAAGCGTTTCCGCGGAAACGTCTTTTTGAGATGACGGATTTTGATCTGAATAAAAAACGTTTCCGCTGAAACGTTTTCCGGACCGATTTGAGGCAATTGCGCCAGCTTCAGTTCATGCGATCAACTATAACCAGAATTGTGGAGCCCAGGCTACCGCCTGCATGAAAGCCCCTACCTTGTCATCTGAGTAAAAAAGGAATAATTTATACTCATGGTTGAGTTCGAGTTTGACCATAGCAAAAGCAAGGCCAATCTGGACAAACATGGAATCGATTTCCATGCAGCTCAAGCGCTCTGGAATGATCCGAATCTTTTAGAGCTCCAGGTCAGATCTGACAATGAGCCAAGGTTTATTGTGATTGGATGTATTTATGAAAAGCACTGGTCAGCAATTGTCACTTACCGGAATGAGAAAATTCGCCTGATATCTGTCAGGCGATCCCGCAAGAAAGAGGTGATGCTTTATGAAAGCTGAAGATTTCGACAAGAAATTCGATGACGGTAAAGAAGACATCATCGATGATCTGGATCTTACCAGCGCACGTCGCGTCAACTATGAACAAAAAAGAATCAATGTTGATATACCGTCCTGGGTCATTGAATCGCTGGACCGTGAAGCTGCTCGTATTGGTGTAACACGCCAATCAATTATCAAAGTCTGGTTGGTTGAACGCCTCAAGGCAGAGGCATTGGATCGCGGGGAATCGCATACTTAAAATGGGTTAGCGCATCACAACATGAGCGAGAAATTACATACCCTTGGGCTCGTCCCGTTTTTTATCAGCCAACTGACCGACCCCGGCCTGGTGGAAACACGTCTCGCGCGCGTGACAGCAGTGCAGCGTTCCAGAACCACGGTTGTCTGCGAATCCGGTGAGCGAATTGTTGAACTGTCGCTTACCTTGCAAAAATCAGCAGCGATCGACAGGCCTGCAGTGGGTGATTGGGTTGTTCTGGATAAGTCACTTGCCAGAATAGAGCAAGTCCTGGAAAGGAAAAGTCTGTTCAGGCGATTGGGTGCGGGTACGAGCAATGAGATCCAGCCCATAGCGGCTAACATAGATATTCTTTTTATCGTCACCTCGTGCAATGAAGAGTTCAATGAGTCGCGCCTGGAGCGGTATCTTGCTTTGTGCGCTGAGGCCGGTGCGATGCCTGTCATCGTTCTTACCAAAATCGACCTTGCTGACGACCCGGGTAATTTTGTGCAACGTGCTCGCAGCGTGCAGGCTGGAGTTCCGGTCGAAATGACCAATGCGCTTGACCCGGAGACGCTCGATGGGGTCCGCGCTTGGATTGACCGCACTACGACGGTCGCTCTGGTGGGTTCCTCTGGCGTTGGCAAATCGACTCTGTTGAATACACTCGCGGGCCACACATTGGCGGCGACCAGTGAAATTCGTGAGCAGGACAAGAAAGGGCGTCATACCACTACCCATCGCGAACTACACATCCTGCCCACTGGCGGGCTTCTTATCGATGTGCCGGGCATGCGGGAACTCAGGGTGGCCGAGCTTGATCAGTCACTTGGGGCTGTTTTTGAGGATATTCAATTGCTGGCAAAGCAATGCCGGTTTGCTGACTGCGGACACGACACTGAGCCCGGATGCGCTGTGCTCAGAGCGATACAAGAGCAAAAGCTTGATGACCGGAGGCTCGCCAATTACAGAAAGCTGATGCGTGAGAATGCGTTGGCAACCGCCACATTGGCGGAAAAACGATCTCAGGGACGAGATTTCGCGAAGATGGTGCAAGAGGGCAAACGTATCAAGCAGAAAAGACTTGAAACGTGAGTGTTGATAACGGGGCCGCCGTGCAGGAAAAGCTTAAAGCCATCATCATGGTACGCACCTCACACCGCCGTGATGAAATTGTCAATTTCCCGGGTCAGCTCGGCGTCGTGGCCAAGCCAGATGTGCCCGCCGTCCGGAAAGACCACGAGGCGCGTGTACGGTATGCGGTTGTCCAGCAGTCGCGCGGTTTCGGCTGTGCCGAACAGGTCATCTTCGCAGGACACGATAAGCGTTGGCACGGTCATGTTTTCGAACGCCGTGGTCGTGGGTGCTCCGGCCCAGAAGCCGTCGGCGCGCAAACCCTCAGTCTTCTGGCTGATGGGCATCAATCCCTCTCGTATCAGATCGGCCCGCTGCTGTTCTTCGGGAGAAACCCTGGCCAGGAGGCTCGGATCGGTTGCCAGCAGCGTGCGCAGTAGCGTCTGCGGCGCCAGTGTCGCGAATGACCAGAACCATACGTCAGAGTTCAGGACACGTTCGACCACCGCGCTCTGCAATGCGGTGAATTCCACCGGATCCCGGCCCGTCAGGTTGGCTGCCGGCACGATAAGCACGAGATGCGAACAGCGCCCCGGATGGCGCAGCGCAAATTCGGCTGCTGTGAGCGCTCCCGCCGAGCCCCCCGCCACGGCAATCTGGTCAATCTCGAGATAGTCGAGCAACTCCGCGAGCACATCCGCCTGGTGCGCGGGTGAGTTATCCTCAGGGAAGGCACTGCGCAGATAACCGAATCGCGAAGGCGCAATAACCTGGAAACCCGCCTCGACCAGACCATGAGCAAAAAGAAGTCCCTGATCGAACCCGCCGCCCGTGCCGTGGATCATCATCAGCCGCGGCCCGGACCCTGCAACCGCATATTCGAGTGCCCCCGCGCTTGATTGGAAGATGCTGCTGCGCTTTACGATGCGTGCTTGCACCGCCGCCATCGTGGCTCGATACGCGCCAGTTCCCCAAGCCCCGGCCCCAAGTGCCAGGCCACCAAGGCAGGTCAACAGCGTGCGCCGGGAGATCACTGTGCAGCCTCCATTGTGAGATCTGTGGGTTCTGGAACGACGATGCGTCTCGTTGACACGACGTTGTATTCTGTCGAATCTAGACCGATCTGCATGGGGAGGCTCCGATTACACAGACTTCCGGAATGTCACTTTGTCATAAAAAAGCAGGGACATTTTTGATACACATCAACCGGCATCAGTTGTTATAGCGCACTGGAAATCGCGTCGGCTGAAGCTGAGCAGATCCTGTAGCCTCTGAAAAGCGATCCTCCCTATAAGGTTTACCGTCCAGGCTCACCGTGTTAGGCTCAAAAAAATTGAACAGTTGGGGAGGGATCCCATGCCTGCATTTCGCGATGTCAAAGTTGCTTTCCTTCTGGTGATTGCTCTCCAGTCGTACCCGATTTTTGCTCAGAGTCCCATTACTGCCGATCTCGTGACGGATCGCAGCTATATCAGCCCGGGCCAGGAAATCAGACTGGTTGTCGAGATCAGTAATCCTGTGGATTCCGGTATAACTATCGAGCGGTTAAGTGGCAGTGGTTATGGTCTCAATCTGGCGAATCAAAACCGACATTACGCGGAGTTTACGGCGAGCACCCAATGTAGCCAGGGACTTTGCCCGGTTGATCCTGCCAAGGGCTTTCCAATAAGACCCGGCACCTCCGCGCAGTTTTATTTTAATACCCTTCGTGTCAACGCTGCTACACCGGTAGGCCTGCTGATCAGAGTTTCCGACATCAGGCTGAAACTCACCAGCTCCGAGCAGAGAAACATAAATGACGTGCACCTGCAGCGTGATTTTGTGGCTATTGTTTCGCCCGGCGGTCAAGGTGACTCCGCCTACATCAACGCACAGCTTACTGCCAATCCAAAGGCTGGCTCAGCAAACATCAATGCCACACTTACATTGCACTACCCCGACACGGTTACCGCAGGCAACCATATCGAAGTAACTGGCACAATAAGCAATCATGGGTCGGAACCCATCACCAGCCACTTTATTTTGGGTTCACTCCAACATTTGGGAAATCATGTCAGTTCGTACAGACAAATTTTCTGCCAGTTCAAGTGTCTTTACAATGGACAATTTCCGCTCTTGCATGGCGACACTATCGATGTGTTGTTCCGGCAGTTTTACTACGAGAGCGCTTTTCTGTTTTCCGGAAATCTGCAGATTAAAGGCCCCCATGCCATCGTCCGGGATAGACTGAATCGCACAGCGTATGTCTATGCAGATGACATCAACATCAACGTCACCCATTCCGGGGGCGTAAGCAGCCCGGCAACGTATCCCCCGATGCCGGAGCGCGAACCACTGACGCTGACCACCTCACTCGACCCGTCCCCACGAACTGTTGTGTATGACCCAAATACTCGCAAGCGCTGGATACCCTTGCCGGAAAGTCAGGGTATGTCGTTTGCACAAGTTCTGGCTCAAACAAACAAAGGCGGGCGGTTCGAGGGGTATTCCATTGCGAGCTCCGAAGAAGTAAAAACACTGCTT
>JAUSPW010000403.1 GCA_030652635.1 Pseudohongiella sp.
TTGCCCAGAACCTGTCGTTCTTTTTCTCCAACGGTATGGACCCTGAATACACTGTGCTGGGCCGCGTCGCGCGACGCATCTGGTCAACAACCATGCGCGAAAAATACGGTGCCAACGAGCGTAGCCAGAAACTCAAATACCACATTCAGACCTCAGGGCGATCCTTGCACGCACAGGAGATGTCCTTCAACGATATCCGCACCACGCTGCAGGCGCTGATCGCGATATATGACAACTGTAACAGTCTGCACACCAATGCCTACGATGAAGCGGTGACCACACCCACCGAAGAATCCGTGCGCCGTGCGATGGCGATTCAGCTCATCATCAACAAAGAATGGGGGCTGTCCAAAAACGAAAACCCCAATCAGGGCGCGTTTATCATTGATGAACTGACGGATCTACTTGAAGAAGCCGTGATGCTGGAATTCGAGCGCATCGCTGAACGCGGTGGTGTGTTGGGTGCGATGGAAACCGGTTATCAGCGCGGCCGGATTCAGGATGAGTCCATGTACTATGAACACAAAAAGCACGACGGCTCATTGCCGATTGTGGGCGTTAATACCTATCTCAATCCCCACGGCGATGGCAATGACGGCGAATTCTCCATCGCATTGGCACGCTCCACTGACGACGAAAAACAAAACCAGATTCGTCGGTTGCGTGACTTCCACCGGCGTCATCAATCCGAATCAGAATGCGCCATTGAGCGACTGAAACAAGCAGCCATCCACGACCAGAACGTGTTTGAAGTGCTGATGGACGCTGTGCAGTATTGCTCGCTTGGCCAGATCACCAATGCATTTTTTGAGGTGGGTGGCCAATACCGCAGAAACATGTGAGCGCCGTTTTTGCAGGAGCAAAAAACGGCGATCCTGTTCAAACCCAGGGATTGTAGCTGCCTACCGCCCAAAGATGCCCTTCGGGATCCCGGCAGGAAAATCCCCTTCCACCGTAATCTTTGTCCTCAATGTCCAACACAATAGTGCCGCCATGTTTTTTTACTAATCGATAGACCGCGTCAGGATCATCGACCTGCAATGATGGGCTCTGAGTTTCAGCAAAATCTATTTCATCAGGTTGCCGGATCAATGTAGCCCACGGCTGATTCGATTCTGTACCACGGGTTGAACCTAACATCAGCATGCCTGCACCCAGAGTCAGTTCAGCATGTGCGACCTTTTCTCCATCCATATAGACGGCCTTTTTGCTAAAACCGAACACGGTGCACAACCAGTCAATCATGGCGGGTGCATCGCGGTACAGCAGACAGGGGACAATGGTAGAAGCCATCAGATGATCTCCTTGATCAAAAGTTTTTGGTCAGTGATGTCAGTGTAAACGGTGCAAGTTGCCTGTCTTGTAAAAAAACGAAATCACGACACTGCGACGTGATTTTCAAACTCACCAATCAATGGCAGATAACTGGTCGGCGTAAAACCCGAAAAATCTCTGAACTCTCGGGAAAAATGTGCCTGATCGTAGTATCCATAACGCAGTGCAAGGTCAGTCCAGTCGATCAGACCTTTTGATTTATGCAGATGACTGATTACCTGGCGGAACCGCAGAAGACGGGCAAAACGTTTGGGTGTCATGCCGGTCTCAAGCTCAAACAGGCGGGTCAGCCTTCGACTGCCTACGTTGCCGCTTTGCAGGCACTCTTCCACTCTGATGCTGCCAAGATTACTTTTAATCTTGGCAAGCGCGTACTGGACAGCGGAATGCCGTTGCATAGGTTTGTGCAATTTGCGCAGCAGTACTTGCTCCAGAATAAGGAATGCCAACATAGTTGCACAGAGCGAATGCAAGGCACAATTATTTTTATAGCCGGGCGGAAATCCTTCGTTGCAGGGAGCATGCAATTTTTGCATGATTGCACCCTGTTTGGATTGAGTGCCGGAACTATGTTGGACCTGTGGTTGTTAGCCTATGTGCTGCTGGGTGTTGTCACCGGGTTTTTGGCCGGCCTGTTTGGCATTGGTGGTGGCGCTGTTATGGTGCCGGTGCTTACCGTGATGTTTGCCGCGCAGGATTTTGCACCCGATTATATTGTGCATCTGGCGCTAGGCACCTCCATGGCCACCATTATTCCTACCTCACTCTCCAGTCTGCGTGCCCACCACAAACATGGCGCGGTGTTATGGCCAGCGGTACGCGGATTGGCCCCCGGCATTTTGCTGGGCACCTTTGCTGCGACTTTTCTGGCTGCGATTCTATCGCCACGCCTGCTGGCCATTTTTTTCTGCCTCTTTATGAGTTATGTCGCCGCGCAGATGATTCTGAACCGCAAGCCCAGCCCGTCACGGCAGTTGCCTGGTGCAATTGGATTGGCAGCAGTAGGTGGCGGCATCGGCAGTATTTCTGCGCTGGTGGCAATTGGTGGCGGCACCATGACAGTTCCGTTTCTGACTTGGTGTAATGTTCGCCTGCAAACCGCAATAGGCACATCGGCTGCGGTGGGTTTGCCCATTGCCCTGGCGGGGGCATTTGGGTACCTGATTAACGGCTGGGGCACAATGGGTTTGCCGGTGTCCACATTGGGTTTTATTTATTGGCCGGCGGTCTTGGCGATGGCGGCTGCCAGTCTGTTTTCAGCGCCCTGGGGCGCTAAACTGGCGCACACACTGCCGGTGGCGACGCTCAAAAAATTGTTTGCCGCTTTGATCATTGCACTGGCCGTGCAGATGCTCAGAACGGTCATCGCTTAAAGGAAATGTATGATGGCCAAATGGTTAGCCAAAACAGAACCCTCAGAATGCAGCATTGATGATTTTGCTGACAAC
>JAUSPW010000415.1 GCA_030652635.1 Pseudohongiella sp.
ATTGTAGGATTTATCTCGGGTGTTGCCAGCTATGTGCTGGTGGAAGGACGCGAGACCTTTGCGCAGACACTGGCCATCTTGATGTTGGTCAGTTGGTTGTTGCTGGTGATGGAACCCTGGATCAGGTTGCTGTTTCTCAAGATATTCGGCGTGCAAATGCCGCCCATGGTGATGCGCTTTGGAACACAGATGGTGCATCAGGAAAGCCTGTTTTTTGCACTGCCCTTCTTTTTTGCCGCAACTACATGGAATCACGCCCAAGCCTTGTTCACGGCAGCACTCACCGGCTCAGCGCTTATCTCGGTGATTGATCCCATTTATCACGGTCAACTGGCAAAACGCCGCGGATTTTATCTGGTGTTTCATGCCATGACGCTGTTCGCCGTGTTATTGGTTGTCCTGCCCCTGCTACTGCTGCTGAACACCGAGCAGAGTTTACAACTCGCGCTGATCGTGGCACTGGTATTCAGTGTTCCCAGCCTGTTTGGCGGGATGCCAAACGGTCACTGGTGGCGCATGCCATTGCGGTTTGGCGGTCTGATCGTACTGGGTTTGATAATCTGGCAGGCACGTACCCTGATTCCGCCGGCCTCGCTGGAACTGAACGGCATAACGTTGTCACAGCAGGTTGATCGCGAGCAACGTACCCCCGGCGAAAGCCTCGAGACCATTTCCGAAGCTGATCTGCGTGCCTCGGGTCTGTATGCCTGGACTTCAGTCAAAGCGCCACGCGGCTTGCTCGAGAATATTCACCATGTCTGGATACACAATGGCAGGGAAGTGGACCGTATTACGCTGGATATTGCCGGCAGTGACTTTGGTTACCGGGCCTGGACTCACAAATTGAATTTCTACGACGATGTATTGGGCGATTGGCAGATCAGAGTTGTCACCGACTCGGGCCAGCTGATTGGGCTGGCCCGCTTTGAGGTTACCGCAACACCATTAACGAGATAGTGGTTTTGCTGATCATAGCCGTTGTTGTGCTGCCCAGTATCAAATGCCGGATGCGTGAATGGCCGTAAGCGCCCATGATCATCAGGTCGATGTTCTGCTGCTGCTGATAGTGGGTTAACGCCACATCAGCCTCGCCAGCCACAATGGCGGTGGTGGTTTCAAATCCGGCCTTGATCAATATCGTTGATGCCTCAGCAAGCTGAGCTCGCGCCACATCCGTATCTGGCCCCACCATCACCAGATGACAAGGCAGGCCTTTAAACAAGGGGCTGGCGGCCATCATATGGACACCCTTGCGCATGGTCAGACTGCCATCAAACGCCATCATGACTCTTTGTGGTGGTGCAAACGACTGCTGCGCAATCAACACCGGCTTGTGCAGTGCACGAATCAGACTCTCTACATGGCTGCCAATGTGACCGTGGGCTGATGCGGTCCGGTGACCACGCTTGCCTACCACAAACATACGCGTTTCCGGTTCAAGCTCAACCAGTGTGTCCACCAGTTCACCATGACGCTGTCGTGTCTCAACGTGTGGAACGCCTTTGGCTTCTACTCGCTGCGCGGCTGCCTGCAGCATCAGTTTGCCTTGTTCCAGTGCGATACGCGCCCGTTGTTGGTCAAGGCCGGCCAGCTCCTGCAGCAGGGCTTCCTGCGCACCGAGACCAATACTGCCGCTGAAATTCTGCGCCAGACTGGATTCATCTTTGTCCAACTCATGCAACAAACTCAGCGGTGCATCCATCCGTGCAACACACCAGGCCGCATAATCACACACGGACTCGGCATACTGTGAGTCATCAATACAGGCAATCACTTTGCCGGTCATTGCCGGGACTACGATGTCAGTCATCAAACGAGTTCCTTTTTTAAAGCGTTATTGTTTTTTTTACATCGAGATCAGTGGCCCATGAGTCGTTCAACCGCATCGGGTTTGTCGTGCACAGCAAACCGGTCAACCAGGGTTGCGCTGGCCTCATTCAAACCAACCAGGTCAACCTCAGCACCATCCCTGCGGAATTTGAGAATTACCTTGTCCAATGAACTGATGGCTGTGATGTCCCAAAAATGGGCGCGGCTGAGATCGATAGTAACCTTGTCGATGCCTTCTTTGAAGTCAAACCCAGCAATGAACTGATCAGCGGATGTAAAAAACACCTGACCAATCACCGTGTACTGACGATGTAAACCGTCGTCCGACAAAATGGAGCCGATGTACAGGATATCCCCGACCTTGCGTGCAAAAAACAATGCGCTCAGCAACACGCCAAGCAGCACACCCAGCGCAAGATTGTGTGTCATCACCACCACAACAACGGTAGAAATCATCACAATGCTGGAGCTTTTCGGATTCTTGCGCAGATCGGCCACCGATGACCAACTGAAAGTACCGATAGAGACCATGATCATCACCGCCACCAGCGCGGCCATTGGAATCTGTGCCACCCACTCGCCCAGAAACACCACCATAATCAGCAGCACACTACCTGCCGTAAACGATGACAAACGACGGCGACCACCGGATTTTACGTTGATCACCGACTGACCAATCATCGCGCAACCAGCCATACCGCCGATCAGCCCCGCACCAATATTGGCAACACCCTGGCCTACACACTCGCGATTTTTGTTGCTGGGCGAATCCGTCAGATCATCAATGATGGTGGCAGTCATCATGGATTCCAGCAGGCCAACAATCGCCAGCGTGACGGAATAGGGGAAAATGATCTGCAAGGTTTCCAGCGTCAACGGAACATCGGGCCACAGGAACACCGGCAGACTGTCAGGCAGCTCACCCATGTCACCGACTGTGCGAACGTCAATGCCAAAAAACATGGCAATGCCCGTCACAACCACAATACAGATCAAGGGAGATGGCACGGCTTTGGTCAGGTAGGGCAGGCCGTAAATAATTGCCAAACCGCCAGCCAGCATCGCAAACACAACCGGTGTGGCGTTGGCCCCGGTAATCTCCGGCAGTTGCGCCAGAAAAATCAGAATCGCCAGCGCATTCACAAATCCCGTGACCACAGAGCGTGACACAAAACGCATCAACAAACCGAGTTTGAACACACCGGCCAGAATTTGCAGTACCCCGGTCAATAACGTCGCGGCTAACAAGTATTCAAGTCCATGATCTCTGACCAGCGTCACCATCACCAAGGCCATGGCCCCAGTGGCGGCTGAAATCATGCCGGGTCGGCCACCGACAATCGCGGTAATTACTGCGATACAAAACGAGGCATACAGTCCGACTTTCGGGTCGACCCCGGCGATGATTGAAAAGGCGATCGCTTCGGGGATCAAGGCCAGCGCAACCACAATTCCAGCCAGCAAGTCTCCGCGAACGTTGGAGAACCAGCTTTGTTTAAAGGCACGTAACATCTTAAAAATTCTCTGAAAAAATAAGCGAGGTGCACACAGTCGTCTGATTGCGTGACACGGATGCATGGTATTTTTATGGATTGATTATTGAGTTATTTCAGTGAGCACTCGTTGCCAGTCAACAAACGACGGATGCTCAACAGGGCACAAACAGGCACTGTTTAAACGGGGGAGAACAACTTATGGCGGATTCAGCAACCACATAACAAAAGGATTTCCAAAAGCAACAAAGGGTGTTTTTTACAAGGCGCGCAGTCTAACAGAGCCAAGCGGTGAATAATACCGTTGATTTTGTTGAGGATTACATTTGCTCCGGCGTGACTCATGCACAAAACCTGCTTGTGCATGAATCCTCGCGGTGTGCGCTAACTGTTTTTAGAAACCGTCCGTGACAATCGGCAGAATAATTGACGATGGTCGGTTGCTATCAAAATACACGGTATTTTGGGCGGGTTTGGCGGGTGCAGCGACATCATCCAGGGCTGCACCGTTGTTGGGATTCACCGCAAAACGCGGGAAATTGCTGGACGTCACATGCACGCCGATACGATGTCCTTTTTCAAAGGTTTGCGCGGTGCTCCACATATTGATGGTGAGTTTTTCAACGGCGCCGGGCGTCATCAGTTTCACATCCTCGGGATTCTGGCCATCGCGGAAGCGCGCCCGGATTGGATAATCCAGAATCAAGGCTTCGTAGCCATCCGGGTAAATATCCACCAGTTTGACCACAAAATCAGTATCCAGCGCGTCGGTTGATACATACAACTCCATGTCGATATGGCCGGCAACCACCGTGTCAGTGTCGAGCACGGGGGTCGCAAAGCGCAGGTAGTCCTGACGCTGGCCAATCTCACGTTGATCACGCGGGCCAACATCCGCACCCAGGTTCTGACCACCCATGGTCGGTACTGGATTAGCCGGATCAAACACATAGGTTTTGAATGCCTCAGACGCAGCAGGTGGCGTGGTGGCCAGACTCATATCCGGCTGCAAATAATAGTGGGTGAGAGTTGCAGCTGGTGGCCAGCTGTCCATGTGAATGACGCGGTTATGCGCTGATACCGCACCCTTGCGCGCGGAGCCCATCATGTAAATGCTGACGGCAGGCTCATCCATGATGCCGTTGTCGATATCTTTCAGCCAGTAATCCCACCAGCGCATTTGCTGCTCAAGGTCGCCATTGATAAAACCACCACCAGGATATTCCAGATCACCTTGCAGTGTGCCGTGGCCAAAGGCGCCCATAAACAGCTTTTGTTTGCCACGGGCGGCTGGGTGTCCCTCATTTTGCAGGTACACAAAGTTGAACAGCGAACCTTCAGCGTAAATGTCATGCCAGCCGCCAACGTTATACACCGGGATCTGCACATTGTGCCTATGGAACATAAAGTCCGTCGCACGCCACTGCTCGTCGAGTACGGCGCGCGCACGATAGGCATTGATCATGTCTTCACTCACGCCTTGTCCGCGTAACCAGCCGCCGGAGTGGCTTTCTTTAAAGACGCCACCCACAAAACGTGAACGGTAAAACAGGCTGTCGGGTGCCACCGTGACATAGGCAGCCGTTAAATGCGGCGGCGCTGACGCGGCGGCCAGATTGGAGGTGATGCCGGGGGCTGAGGTGCCAAAGATTCCGATTTTGCCGTTGCTGAATGGTTGTGCCGCGATCCACTCCACGGTGTCGTAACCGTCTTCGATGTCGGTTTCAAACGGACGGTTTTCACCCTCTGAATCGTAACGTCCGCGCACATCCTGGGAGATCAATGCGTACCCACGTTCGTTGTAACGCGCCACGCTGTTGTCCACACCATCTTTGTCATATGGGGTACGTGTTAACACCACCGGGAAGGGGCCGTCTCCGTCAGGCAGGTAAATATTGGTTGCCAGATTCACGCCGTCACGCATCGGCACCATTACAATCTGTTTGTTGGCGGGGCCGTTTTGTGCCCAGACGCTGCCGTTGAACAGTGCGAGGCACAACAAGCCCAGCAACATAAACGCCAGACGGGATGGTGTGTTTTTAATTCTGGTGTACAGTGCGGGTGTCATGTCAGACCTCTTTGTTGTTTTTAGAGGGTTGTTGTTTTTAGAGGGTTATTGTTATTAACGGTGTCGATCCAGTCCTGATAGTAGAGATCATAAAACACAGCATGTCAAAGCCACAAACACCTCAACAGATCATCCGGCAACTCATTGCTGATGAGCAACTGCCAGCTGACTTTGCCTCGCTTGCCATCGACTATTATTTGCCGCTGGCAGACTACATCACCCAATGTCATGAGCGTCGGCAGCAGACACTGGTGATCGGTATCAACGGCGCACAAGGCACGGGCAAATCGACTCTCTCCGAATTGTTAAAACGCTTGTTGCAGGCCCGGCAACTTGAATGTGTGGTGTTGTCGATTGATGACATTTACCTCACGCGTGCAGAGCGCAGTGAACTTGCCCGCGATGTTCATCCATTGCTGCAAACACGTGGTGTCCCCGGTACCCATGATCTGGCGCTGGGTTTGTCGCTGCTGTCTGCTCTGAAAGCAGCCACGTCAGATACGATTGTCGACATTCCCGGGTTTGACAAAGCACGCGACGACCGGCGACCGGTACAGGATTGGAAAGTCCATCACGGTACGGTGGATGTCATTGTAATCGAAGGCTGGTGTGTGGGTGCTCTGCCAGCCTCGCTGGCGGGTGAACCTATCAACCGTCTCGAACAAGAACAGGATGCGGACGGACGCTGGCGCGCATTTATTGAGCAACACCTGCTGGACTACCAGCGTCTGTTTAGTCAGTTCGATTTACTGGTGATGTTGAAAGCCCCTTCCATGGAATGCATTACCGAGTGGCGCAGCTTGCAGGAGAAAAAGTTACAGGCCAGAACCGCAGGCGAGGTGGCCGCAGGCATTATGAGCGACGCAGAGCTGCGTTGGTTTATTATGCACTATGAGCGGCTGACCCGACTCATGCTTGAGACCTTGCCCGCGCGCGCAGATGTGGTATTCGAGCTCGATGCTGACCATAGAATCGTCAGTGCCCATTATCGGCAACTCGCTGACTAAGTCAGTCGCAGATCATTGGTGTTTGCCGTGTCGCCAGCGCCAGATGAGTGCGGCACCCAGTTCCACAAAAATAAGCACCACCAGTACCTGCACCGCCAGTGTTGAGGCGTTGGCGTTGGGTGAAAACCCTTCGGCAATGTAGCCAACGCCGATAAACAGACAGTTCCAGAGCACGATGCCAGACAGTGTTGCCAGGCTGAAGACCTTGGCTTCCGCGTGGAACAAGCCTGCGATGATGGGGGAAATCAGCCGGATGGTTGGGATCAGTTGCATAACAAACGCCAGCGTGCGTTGATTGGCGCGAAACGATACCACCGTGCGATCCACTCTGGCTTGTGACAAACCCACCAGTCGTCCCACCCAATACAAAAAGCGATAACTGCGCTCTTCACTCAACGACACCGCCAGCCAGTAAAACACCAGACAACCGCTGACACTGCCGGTGACCGTACCAACGATGGCTGCCAACACTGACCACTCGCCATTGCCGGCGGCGATACCGATAGCGACCAGCACGCCATACGATGGCAGCAGCGGTATAAAACGCTCGGCCAGGCCCAGGGCCAGCAGACCAAAAATACCGTATTCAGCGATCCATTGAATAATATTGCCAAGCGGATCCATTGCGGGGTGTTCTCTGGGGCTTCCGGGTTGAAGGTTCGATTGGGGCGGATGCTACCGGAACGTAAAGATGTCATCCAGTGCCGTTAGTTTGTTTGTGAGATGGCGAGCAAAAAAAAGCCCCGCGGAGCGGGGCTTTTTAAGATCATCTTAGATTTCAAGTCTAGCTTGAAAACCGCGACATCAATTACAGGATCATACACACAGTGTAAGTATTTGGTTCAGCGTATGCAGCTTGAGCCGGTGCGGCAACCTGAGCCAGAAGGCCTGGGAAGGCACGTACGTTGCCGGTCGCATTGAGACCATCGTCAAGACGGGTATCAATCGCTTGAGCTGAGCTCGAAGGCACGTTGTTCATACATACCTTGTTGCTGCCGACAGCCCAACCATAAACAGCAAGACCGGTAACTGCAATCCCGCCGCCCCATGGGCTGGTTGGGAGCGTTGCACCAGCTGCAGCAGCAGGGTCACCACTGATAAAGCCAGCAGCGCGCAGGTGCTGCCAAAATGCCAATACTTCTGTCGCTGGTGTCGTGAACAATGCTGCGGCGTTTACGGCCGGAGCAGCACCATCAAGTAAACCGTTACGGTTACCGGCAAGTACTGCTGCCCACGCCGGACCACGCGCCTGTACCGCAGCAACAAGGCCGTCATCACCTGGCAGCATGCCATAACGGTCACGGTATGCCGCTGTTGCAGCACGCAGGCCGTTAACTTCGTTTATCGCACTACGTACACGCGAGTTCTCAATCAATTGCTGTCCCTGCAGAACACCACCCAGCAACAGGCCAACAATAACCAGCACAATAGCGATTTCCACCAGAGTGAAGCCGCGCTGTTTTGCTGCGATTCCAGACATTTGTTTCATTTGTTAAACCTCAAAATAATTTAGTTGTATCGCTGAAAACAGCTAACTTCAGCCGACAGTGTCAATATACTGACGCTGGAGCGCGGCTGCAATATGTAGGTTTTTTTTACACACCCAGTCTCAGAACAGTGGGATGGTTTCGGGTCGACCGGATAAGGGTAATGACAACTTAAATGCCAGAGGGGCATCAGCTGGCGCTGTTAATGCCAAGCTGCCGCCCCAGCTGCGACTGATCTCGCGCGCCTGATACAAACCTACGCCGCGGCCGCGACTATGTTCGCTCCAGAACGGTTCAAACAACCGCTCAGGCCATGCACATGGCGCACCATTTTGATCGGTTATCTCGCTTACAGCCATGCCATCCTGTTGGTGAATATGTATGTGCAGCCTTGGTTGGTTTTGAGTTGAAAGTGCCAGTTGGTGATAATTGCCTAGCAGGTTATCAACAATACTGTGCAGAGCGTCATCCGCTATCTCCACACACGCGTCGCCTTCAATGATCCCGTGCAGCTCGTGCACAGTTAATGCATCCTGTAAGAACGCGCGCAAATCAATGGCACGACTTTGACTGCGAGTACCCCCATCCGTAATTTTCGCAAGAATCAAATTGGCGCGATCACGCAAGGCGGGAATGCTGCGCTCCATCAATGGCAGCAATTTCTTTTCGCGATCCAGCGTCTGTATCTGCAATTGTTCTGCCGTCAGGTTCAACAACTGCAGCATATTTTTAATGTCGTGCTGTAGGAAAACCGTCATACGTGCGGATTGTTCAAAGGTCGCGTGCACAGATCCGAGTTTGATCCACATATCCATGCGTAACAGCAGGAAAAAACTTTGTGCCAGGTTCTGACTGAAGTACCGTCGCTCCCAGCGATTTTTTGCCATATAAATCTTCACAGTCAGATTGATACTTTGTGCTTCAAAACTTTGTTCAACCAGGTAAGGGGTCACGCGGCCGTCCAGTTTTTCCAGCCGGGTACCAAACCAGTCCAGCGCCCAATGTATCCCTAGAAAACCACCAGCCGCCAGCGTTGGCCAACTGTCCCGCAACAGATCAGGCAGATCAAAATGTAACTGCTCATTCAGCAATATCAACTCACGGGTGCGTGCTGCCTGGTTGCGTGCCTGCCGCAGTAACCAGGCAACAACGGCCAGAATGGTCGCCCCAACCAGAATAAAATAAGGATATAGCGCATCAGGTGTCACGGCTGATTCCAAATTTTTTCAGAAAATAGTAGATGCTTTCGCGCTTGAGTCCCAGGCGCGCTGCACTTTGATAGACATTAAAACCTGTATCCTTCAATACTTGTCTGACCAGTTTTTCTTCAGCATCTTCACGCACAGCCTTCAAGCCATCCGTGATACGGGCATTGATTTGCAGTCGGGTTAATCCATCTGCCGCCATGCTGTCCTCCTGGCGACTGAACAAAAACGCCCGTTTTAAGGCATTCACAATATCAGTCAGCGCAGCGGGCTTAGCCAAAAAATCAAACGCGCCTTCGCGAATAGCTGCGAGCGCTGAACTTTCTTCATCTTGTCCAGTCAGGACAATAATTTTAGAGGTGCTGCTTTCCGTCACAATATCTTTTATCAGGGCAATACCTTCAACAGTGCTGTTAGGTTCTGGTGGTAAACCAAGATCAATGACCATGACTCGTAAGTCTGGAAAGCGGCGCAGCAGGGCTATCGCGGTTGTGCGACACTCGGCGTCCAGTACCGAGTAACCATACAACTCCAGAGAATCTTTGAGCATCATGCGAAGCGCAGTGTCATCTTCTACCAATAGTATTTGCTGCGCCGGGGTGTCGGTTGTTGCGATCAAGGCAAGGCACCTGAGCTGACCATTTTGCTAAACAGGATATTGGGAGATAACCACGTCACAATATCGTCGTAGCTGTCATCCCGATAGGTCGTAGATACAAATATATTGGTATTGGTAATTCGATAGGCACCCAGCAAGGCATTGCCAGCATTGGATACTTCATCAGCATCTGCAAACGCAGCCCAGTTAGCTCCCATTGACAGCACTACAGCAGGAGCATTTTGATTAGCAAGAATTCGCGCGCAGGCTACCTGTTCACAGACGCTGAGCATGGTGGCTCCGGTAATAGTGGCGGCTGCTGCAAAGGTTGCTCTTAACCCAGCCACTGATGTGAATGCTCGATTTCCACCGTTCATCAATTGAGCGACTGAGTAGCGATACGGGTTGCCCCAGGGGTCTGTCATCAAGCCATCCGGGTTT
>JAUSPW010000421.1 GCA_030652635.1 Pseudohongiella sp.
ATGCCTGCAACAAGCCAAGCATCTGTTTCAGGTGTCCAAGGCGGGTCACACGGGAGCGCTGGATCCACTTGCGACCGGTGTGCTGCCCTTGTGTTTTGGCGAAGCGACCAAGGTGTCGCAGTATTTGCTGGAAGCGGACAAGCGATATTTGACCCGGGTTCGACTGGGCGAGCGCACCGATACCGCGGATGCAGAAGGCAGTGTTATCAGCACCCGGCCCGCCGGTGCAATCACACGTGACATGGTGCTCAACGCCTTGTCACAATTTCGTGGTGAAATACTGCAATGCCCGCCGATGTATTCGGCGCTGAAACACAAAGGTCAACCGCTGTACAAACTTGCCCGTGCGGGCCTGGAAGTTGAACGAAAGCTCAGGCAGGTGACAGTTCACGAACTGATACTGCATGACTTTGAAAACACGCCGGAATGCACCGAGTTGTCACTTGAAATTCGTTGCAGCAAAGGTACCTATGTGCGTACTATAGCCGACGATTTAGGCGAGGCGCTGGGCTGTGGTGGCCATGTTCGCGAGTTGCGGCGTTTACAGGCCGGTGTTTTCCGAATCGAAGACTGCATTACACCCGCTGCATTACAAGCCAGTTTTGCCGAAGGCGGACTGGATGCGATAGACGCCTTGTTGCGTCCGGCCGATCAGGCCATTGACCACCTGCCTCGTGTCAGTCTGAGTTCAGAGTTGGCGTTGTTTGTCCGGCAGGGGCAGGCAGTCATGGTGCGGCCAGCACCGGCAAGTGAACTGGTCAGACTTTACGACAATGAAGAATTTATCGGTATTGGCAGCATGCTCGACGATGGTCGGGTGGCGCCACGCCGGTTGATGAGGGAGCAAGCCAGGTAACTGTCAATATGCACGGTTATGCTGGGTGACAGGATGTTATTAACTTTTAATGCATATTAATCAGGAGATTTAGAAATGGCGTTAACAACCGAACAGAAACAGGCAATCGTAGAAGCTTATGGCCGTGGCCAGAATGATACCGGCTCACCTGAAGTACAAG
>JAUSPW010000423.1 GCA_030652635.1 Pseudohongiella sp.
TCAGCAGGTTGATCACAAAAAATGGAAAGACCGGGATCATACGAAGGGTGAACAAGTAAAACGCGCCATCACGCTCAACCCCGGCGTTAATGGTTTTCAGCGAACTACCAAATTTGTTCTGCACATAATCACGCAACAGCAATCGTGTTGCCAGAAAAGCCAGGGTAGCACCCAACGTGCTGGCAAAAGACACCAGCACCAGCCCCCAGCCCAGACCAAAAATTGCACCACCCAGCAGCGTCATGATGGCGGCACCAGGAATAGACAAGGCCGTCACCAGCACATAAGTCGCAAAAAACACGCCCGCAGTCAGTGCAAAGTTGCTGCGACTGAATTCACGCAAACTGTCCAGCTGCGACTGCGCATAGGCCAGTGTCAGGTATTGCCCCAGATCCAGTGTCACATACAGCACAACCACCGCTGCCAATACGGCTAACAAGACGATCCTGGCTTTATTCATGTTTTTCCTGTTCTCTTGTTTATTGTGCCCTTGCTTGTTGAGGCTCGGGTTATTGAAACTCTGGTAATTGAAAACCTGGCTATTGAAAATTAGGTTGCTGAGGCTTGTACGCTGCCCGACAGCTGCCGGCTCGATTTTATCGACCTGAACGCTGTGTTATAGTTTTTGCTCATTTTTATCAAGGGTACTCAAAGTGGCCGATCATACCTCACGCGCGCCCGGTTCGCGCCAGTTTCCATTGACTCGAATGCGGCGCATGCGCAAAGACGAATTCAGCCGTCGCTTAATGCGCGAAACCCGCCTGAGCACAGATGACCTGATTTATCCGATGTTTATTGTGGAAGGCAGCAATCAACGCCAAGAGATCGCCTCCATGCCGGATATCTTTCGCTTGAGCGTGGATGAATTGCTCAAGGAAGCCAAAGAACTCGTAGAGCTTGGCATTCCTGCCATCGCCCTGTTCCCCTCGCCGCATCAGGACACCAAAACCCTGGATGGCCGTGAGGCCTGGAATCCGGACGGCCTGGTACAACGCGCTGTACGCCAGCTCAAAGCCAACTTTCCCGAATTGGGTGTGATCACCGACGTCGCGCTGGACCCCTACACCACACACGGTCAAGACGGCATCATCGATGACACCGGTTACGTGATGAATGAAGAAACCGTCACCGCACTGGTAAAACAAGCTCGGTCACACGCCGAAGCCGGTTCCGATATTGTTGCCCCGTCAGACATGATGGACGGGCGCATCGGCGCCATCCGCGAAGCCCTGGAAAAACACGGCCACATCCACACCCGCATCATGGCCTACTCCGCCAAATACGCATCCAGCTACTACGGCCCGTTCCGCGACGCGGTCGGCTCCTCCGGCAATCTGGGCAA
>JAUSPW010000432.1 GCA_030652635.1 Pseudohongiella sp.
TTCGCCGATGGTCGCGGCCGTTTTATTGGCAGTATTGAGGCGCTGACCCGCGACAGCATCGCGCTGACAGACAGAGAGTTCAGCCGTACATCCTTTAACGCCGATCGTGCACCCGCACCGTTTAACACTGTTGGCGGCCCCTTTGATGGTAGATCAGCGCGTGGATACTGGCCGACTTTCCGTGTTGGAACTTCCACTGCCAACAACTATTTCCGTCCGGTGAACGGTGTGCCATCACTGACCACCGCTGCGCCAAACCGCACAAGCAACCCGGAATTTTTCCTCGACCTGAATCAGTTTGGTTTTGCCTCGCCTGAGGTCAAACGTGGCAATGCCTACCTGGCCGGCGAATACGACCTGACGCCAGATGTGACTGCCTTCGCCGAACTTGGCTACTACATGGCCAGCTCCACCATGCAGCGCCAGCCACTCGCATTAAACGGCCCCACCTCAGACAAATTGATGCTGATGCCGATCGACAGCCCTTATAACCCCTACGGCTCGCGCTTTTATCATCCCACCGGCGCTTCTAATTCTGACGGCAGTGCGCGTATCGCCGGCTCGCCTAGAACGGTGGGCTTTACACAAATGACACTGGCCGGCCTTGCGCCAGAAGTTATACAGACAGATTCTGATGTATTCCGTTTCAGCACCGGCTTGAAAGGTTCTTTTGGAGATACCTGGACCTGGGAAACCTCATTGTTCTACAACCAGGTAAACGGCAATGACGAAGCTTATCCGGATGTCCGCGAAAGCTTGTTGCAACAGGCAATCGCTCGCACGGATGCCAGCGCCTATAACCCGTTTGGATATACCTTCAAAGTGCTGAACGGCGCCGTCGTAGCCGATGCACCATACAACAATCCGCAAGCGGTTGTGGATTCATTCAGTGCAGTATTTGCCCGGGAAGCACAGGCGGATATCAGCAGCATTGACGCCAAAGTCTCAGGCACATTATTCAACTGGTGGGGCGGCGATGTGATGGCCGCGTTTGGTATTGAACATCGTCGCGAAAATCTGGAAGACGTGCGCCCACCGTTTAGCGGTGAAAACCCCGCCAGCTCAGGACTGGAAACCACCAACAATGACTTTTTGCTGCACCCGCCACGCCCAGATGTGTTTGGTGACCGCAAAGTGACCAGCGCATTTGCTGAGGTGTTGGTGCCCTTGGTCAGTGAAGATGCCGGCATCCCCTTAGTTGATCGCCTGGAGCTCAACCTGTCGGCGCGCATGGAAGACTATAGCGACTTCGGCAGCACCACAAAACCCAAAATCGGGTTGAACTGGAAACCGGTTGACTGGGTCATGTTGCGCGCCTCCTACAATGAGGGCTTCATGGCACCTAGCCTTGCGGCGCTCTATACCAGCCCGCGCTGGAGTATTACTGCGGGAGCCGGTGACATCGATACATATCGCAACCCGGCGCTCAACGAAGGTCCTTATGTAAAGCGCACTTATTTTGGTGGCAATCCGAGTTTGCAAGCACAGGAATCCGAAGGCCAGACGGCAGGTTTTGTGATTGACGTGCCGTTTGTTGAAGGGTTGACAGTGAATGCTGACTGGTGGAGCATCAGCCGCACCAATCTGCTTGGGCAGCGCAGTGTTGCGCAGATCAACACCAGCGACGATGCCTTGCTGGCGGCTTACACGCAGCAGCAGCTTGCAGCGGGTGTACCCATCAATCAGATTGATCTGGGCAGTGGCACGGCTAACTACAAAGGTGATGGTGATGTAGAACGTTTTGCACTCACACCCGAAGATATCGCGGCGTTTGCCGCCTACAACGCCGCCAACCCCAGCAAGCCGGTCGCGGCCGCAGGTCGCATCTTTTCACGCAACCAACCGTTCCTGAATCTGTCCTCCAGTGAAAACAGCGGCGTCGACTTCGGCTTCCGTTATGAACTGCGCGGATTGCCCATTGGCGACATGGTATTCAGCTCGGAGTGGGCATACCTGAAAGAAGCCGGGTCCACCCTGTCACCTGCTAACGTCGCGCCGATTGTGAACAACTTGTTGTTTGCCTCCGGCGCCGCTGAATGGCGCAGCACCAGCAACGTATTCTGGCGCAATGGACCGTGGAATGCCGGCCTGGGCATTTATCACGTGGGTGAAACTCACGATGCGGGTGCAACCACAACAAAAGCCGTTTATGAAAGTCTGGGCAGCCCTTCATACATACAGCCATTCTTCACGCAAGGCCAAACCGTCTATCGCCGGGTGATTGACAGTTTTATCACCTACAACCTGTCTGTGGGATATCAGTTTGATGGTTCGCGCTATGCCATGCTCAGAGATACAAAGCTGCGCATGGGCATCATGAATCTGACTGACAAAGAACCTCCCCTGGCGGCTGACAATTTTGGTTATGATCCCTCTGTCAGCCAATCAACCATGACTGGCCGCAGCTGGAACATCCAGATCACGAGGAAATTTTGATGAAACTTTTTCCCGGCACAGAATCGTCACCCGCATTGTCACGACGCGAAGCCCTGACCGCCGTGGCCAAAGTAGCTGGCGTCGTCGCCAGCAGTTTTGTGGCAGGCAAGTTTGGCATGACAGTATTCGCGGCGGAGAATCAGCCTGACGAAGCCAAACGTAATGCCTACAGGGCCTGGCTACAGTCACTTCCAGCCGCGCCAGTGCCTGAGCTTACCAAACACGGTCTGGTGGCGACGGAACTGCAACGCTGGTCAGTGATGGAAGGCAATCAGGGTGTGGCGGTTGATGGCGAGCACTTCTACGGCATAGGCAATCACGCGCTGGTCAAGCATCGCAAAGATAACGGAGAACGAGTCGCACAATGGTTTGGGCCACGTGACGGCGCTATCATTCACCTGAATGCAGGCTGGGTGGACGGTGAGCGCCTGGTGCTCGCACACTCGAATTTTCCACAGTTGCCGATGGCAAGCTCCCTGGAAACTTACGACACCCGCACATTGCAACCCATCGACACCTACAGTTTTGGTATCCGTCTTGGATCACTGACCTGGGCGGTTCGCCACGACGGTTTCTGGTGGGCGTGTTTTGCTAACTATAACGACAACGGCACCACACCGGGCTTTGATCAACGTTGGACCTTTATCGCCAAGTTTGACGACAACTGGCAGCAACTGGAGTCGTGGTTGTTTCCACCACAAGTGATCGCGACCTGGGGCGACAGCGCAAGCTCTGGCGGCGATTGGGGTGACGATGGATTGCTCTACGTCACCGGCCATGACGCTGCTGAGTTATACGTGCTGCGCTTGCCCAAACAGGGCGTGACACTGGAATACGTGACCACCATAGACGTTCCCTTTGAAGGTCAGTCCTGGGCGTGGGATCGCAGCGCGCCCGGCGAACGTATCATCTACGGCATCAGCCGCGCACGCCAGGAAGTGATCGTGGCGCGCATCCCGGACGTGCCAGCTTCGCTTTAATAAATGGCCGGGGTCGGAGGGATTTGGGGTCGGAGGTATACCT
>JAUSPW010000436.1 GCA_030652635.1 Pseudohongiella sp.
TTTGGTTTTGGCGGCCGCAGTTTTGGCCATTGACTCTTTGCGGTTCTTGTAAGATCTACCCATTGGTGATACTCGTCATGGATTAAGGCAAAAACCGAATCATACACGCAGGTACCTGCCAAAATCCACGTCAGGCCACAATTGGGTTGGTCAGGCACCAGGAACAGCAAATCGGGATCCAGTTGGAATGACAGCAACTCAGAATAATGCACCAGTATGGTTTTTGTTTGGACTTTCAGGTGCGGGCAAGTCTTACGTTGGCGATGTAATCTCACAAGCAAGCGGTTGGCCGGTCTATCACGCCGATGTAGACATTACAGCCGAGATGAAGCGGGCGCTGGCAGAGGCGCGGCCATTCACTGACACCATGCGGGATGCCTATTTTTCACAATTGCTGGAGCACATCAGAAACCGACAGCAACCGGGGCAGCCACTGATCGTGACGCAAGGCGCTTATAAACAAAAGCATCGTGACTTCCTGCGTTTACATCTGCCCCACATCACATTTGTCTGGGTGGATGCCCCGATCGATTTAATCATCGCGCGACTCGAACAACGTGGACAAGGCATTCGTGCTGCCAGTGCTGCCGCGCTGTTCAAAGATTTTGAGCCCCCGCAGGATGGCAGTTTCCGTCTGATAAATGATGGCGATAAAAGTCGCATACTTGAACAAAGTCAGCGTGTTACCGGAATGCTGCCGTGAACGCGCGGCATGATGGTTGACCCGCTTCTGGCAGGTGTTATGATCGGGTTCATTTTTCAGGCCAGCAAGGCTGTTCAGAATTGAGCATCAGATCACTATGAGTGTTGTTACTACTGTCAGACAGCGTATCACCTGCAAGATCGCCGCCTTGGCTGGCGCATGCGTCATGTTTGTCAGTTCTGGCGTCAGCGCGCAGTTGTCGCCGCGTTACCAGGATTTAAACGCTGATCTGGTTGCCGATCTGCCATCAGACCCCGCGCGTTGGCGAGACCCATCCATTCTGATTTTTGCCTACACACCGGTTGAAGATCCTGCACTGTATTCGCGTGTCTGGGATGAGTTTATTGCGCATGTGGAAGAGGCCATCGGTAAAGAAGTGCGGTTTTTTCCGGTGCAGTCCAATGCCGCACAACTGGAAGCGCTGCGTGCGGGCCGACTTCATATTGCCGGATTTAACACCGGGTCAACACCCGTTGCGGTGAACTGTACCGGCTTTGTGCCGTTTGCAATGATGGCGGCCGCCGATCGCAGTTATGGTTATGAGATGGAAATTATTACGTTTCCAGACAGTGGCATTAACAGTGGTGCAGACCTGAAGGGCAGACAACTTGCTTTTACGGCGCCAACCTCCAACTCTGGATTCAAGGCGCCATCCACCTTGTTGCAGAATGAGTTTGGTCTAGTGGCTGGCACGGACTATCGCAGTGTATTTTCCGGCAGCCACGACAATTCGATTCTGGGTGTTGTGAATGGTGATTATGAAGCCGCTGCCGTCGCCAATGAAGTGCTTAAACGCATGCAGGGCCGTGATGTTGTTAATGCCAGTCAGTACCGTTCCATTTACAAGTCACTGACCTTCCCCACCACGGCCTATGGGGTTTCACACAATCTGAAGCCAGAACTTGCCAATCGCATTCGCGAGGCGTTTTTCAGTTTCAACTGGGAAGGCAGCGCCCTGCAGCGTGAGTTTGCTGATGCCGGCATGGCACAATTTATCCCCATTACCTATCAAGAACACTGGCGCGTGGTCAGGGAAATTGATGAGGCAAACAACACGGTCTACAACTGCGATTGATGAACAAAAATAAGAGGAAAGCATGCTGACATTGACCGGGCTGAGCAAGCGTTATGATACGGGTGATCTGGCGCTGACAGATATTACGCTGGAAGTCCCTGCCGGGCAGGTGATGGCCTTGATTGGTCCGTCCGGCGCGGGCAAAAGCACCCTCATCCGTTGCGTCAACCGCTTGGTTGAGCCCAGCTCTGGCACCGTACTGTTGGACGGACAGGACATTACCCGTGTGCGTGGTACTAAATTACGACAGGCGCGGCGTCAGATAGGCATGATTTTTCAGAACTATGCGCTCGTTGAACGTTTGTCCGTGATGGAAAATGTGTTGTCCGGGCGCCTTGCCTATCTCGGATTCTGGCGCAGTTTTTTGCGGCAATTCCCGTCCTCTGATATCAAACAGGCACTGAATCTGTTGGAGCGCGTGGGGCTGGAAACCATGTTCGATAAACGCGGTGACGCGTTGTCGGGTGGACAAAAGCAACGTGTGGGAATCGCGCGCGCCTTGATGCAGAACCCCAAGCTGCTGCTAGTTGATGAGCCTACAGCAAGTCTTGATCCCAAAACGTCCAGGCAGATCATGCGGCTGATTTGTGAGCTGTGCCGCGAGCAGCAATTGGCAGCCGTGATCAATATTCATGATGTAGTCCTGGCGCAGCAATTTGTCGATCGCGTGGTGGGTTTGCGTGCTGGGAAACTGGTATTTGATGGTCCGCCATCGGCTCTGACCGAAAAGACTTTGACGGATATTTATGGCGAAGAAGACTGGTCAACAACCACAGGCGAAACGGACGAGTCCGATGAAGCAGCCGCGGCAGCCATTGATCCGTTAAAACCTATTGGCCAAGGTGGTCACCCATGAGCAACCCTTCAACGGACTCAGGTGCTGATCAGCAACGTCTGGCCTTACTTAAAGACGGTATCTGGAAGCCTTTGCCGCTGATTCGCGACGCGCGCTGGCGCTGGGCATTAAACGCAGCCGTGTTGTTATACATTGTGCTCGCGTGGCTGAGTGTGGATGTCAACTGGTCGCGGGTTGCACAGGGTATGGATCGCGGCGTTGCTTTTATGGCTTCGTTTCTGCAGCCAGATTTTGTGACACGCAGTGGCGAAATTTTTACCGGTCTGAAAGAAAGTCTGACCATGACTCTGGCGGCTACCGTGATTGGCGTATTGCTGGCCATTCCTGTGGGGCTGGGCGCGGCACGTAATATTTCGCCGCTGCCGGTGTACCTGTTTTGTCGCACTATCATCGCCCTGTCACGCACGTTTCAGGAAATCATCATCGCCATTCTGTTTGTGGCGATGTTCGGTTTTGGCCCGCTGGCCGGGGTGGTGACATTGGCGTTTGCGACCATCGGATTTATGGCCAAATTGCTGGCTGAAGATATTGAAGATACCCAGAAAGAACCGCTGGAAGCCATTCGGGCGACGGGTGCCAGTTGGTTGCAGTGGGTCAACTATGCCGTGCAGCCGCAGGTGATGCCGCGCCTGATTGGTTTGTCCTTGTACCGGCTGGATATCAACTTTCGGGAATCTGCCGTGATTGGTATTGTGGGCGCCGGCGGCATTGGCGCTACATTGAATACTTCCATCAACCGCTACGATTACGACACCTCGGCCGCCATTTTGCTGCTGATCATTGTGATTGTTCTGATGAGCGAATACCTGTCCGGGTATGTGCGCAAGTGGACACAATAATGCCCCTGATCCGACAAGGTGACCAGCCAGTCTGGAAAAAACGCGAACCTCTGAAACAATATGCCCATTGGGCGGGATGGATGCTTGGTGGCATGCTGTTTGTGTGGTGCTGGGCAATCATATCGGAGAATACAATTTGGGAGTTTTTGTATGACGCTGATGAACAGGCTGCCAGTCTGATTGGGCGCATGATCCCGCCGGACTGGAGTATCACCGGCTCCCTGATGCTGCCCTTGTGGGATACCATCAACATCGCAACGGTAGGCACAGTGATGGGTATTGCGATCGCATTCCCTTTGGCCTTTCTGGCCGCGCGCAATACCACACCACATCCCGCACTGCGTGCGGTGGCACTGGCGATTATTGTCAGTTCCCGCTCCATTAACGCCTTGATCTGGGCCATGCTGCTGGTCACCATCGTGGGGCCTGGCAGCTTTGCAGGCATGCTGGCCATCGCGCTGCGATCAATCGGTTTTGTGGGCAAGCTGGTTTACGAAGCGATAGAAGAAATACATCCGACCCCCGTTGAAGCATTATCTGCCACAGGTGCGGGTCGCAGTCAGGTGCTGGCCTATGCGGTCTGGCCGCAGATCATGCCGGCTTTTGCCGGCATTTGTGTATACCGATGGGATATCAATATCCGCGAAGCGACCACGTTGGGGTTGGTGGGCGCGGGCGGTATTGGATTGCAGATGAACGCAGCCATCAACAATCTGGCCTGGGGTCAGGTGGCCACGGTGTTTGTGTTGATTTTTGCAACTGTGGTGGTGTCTGAGTGGGTGTCTGCCAAGGTCAGGCACGCGATGTTGTAAGAGGCGGACACTTGTCTGTGACAAGCCGGTCGATGGGCAGGCGTATGTGCAACACAAAGCCTTGCTCGTTTGACCACTCAACACAACCTCCGGCTTCTTCAATACGCTCTTTGATGCCTTTGAGGCCATTACCGGGCGTGATGGTGCCGCGATGAGTGCCATTGTCATTAATGCGCAGGTGGTAGCAGGTGTCATCTGCGTGAAAGTCGATAAAACAACGAGTGGCTGCACTGTGGCGCAGCACATTGGTCAGTGCCTCCCGGGTGCAGCGCAGCAAGGTTTCGGCAATCTGGGTGTCGCCAGGCACACTGCGTAAGTTCAGATCGACCGTGATACCGGGTACGCCACTGATCAACTTGTGCATGGCGTCGATAAAGTTGATTGGTTCATCCTCGCGCAGTTCACTGACGGCAGTACGCAAATCACTCAATAACAATTTGCCAAGTGCCAATGCCTGTTCGACTTTCTGGCGACCTTGCCCGTCAGTCAGATGGGTGGCGACCTCGAGTTGCAGAATTTGTGCTGTGAGGTGATGCCCCAGCAAGTCATGCAGATCGCGCGCAATACGCTGTCGTTCGGCCTGACGGGAATGCTCGGTGAGCAGCTCGCGAGTTGCCAGCAGCTCCCTGTTCAGCGCGGCGGTTTCTTCACGCAATTCCTGTTCGCGTCTGGCCCTGTGGGTCGCAATCACAGCAAACAAATGGAAAAGGCCCAGCGTGATGGAACCCGTGATGGTCAGCATCAGACTGGATCCACCCCAGTGGAACAACTGACTGATGGTGTAAAGACTGACAACGCACAGTAGCAACCAGCCTGTGGTGCGGATGGGATAGGTTTCGGTGACCTGTACTATCCAGACAATACCCAGAATTGCGACAAAACTGATGCTGACCAGAAAATATAAAGATGCGATCGCCGCAATCTCGATGCACAGCAGAACAAACAGGCGTTTGCGAGAATTCAGCGCCCATTCCGACGTAAAAATGAAATAGCAGGTAATGTGCAGCAGAAACAAGGCGCTGGTCAGCGTCAGCTGGGTTGTCCATTGTTGCGAGTTCTGAGCCAGCAGGTAAACAGACAAGGAACTGACAATCACTAACACAACGGCCCCAGTAAAATTCTGGGTTTTATTACTGCTCCAGAAGTCATCCATACTGTTCTCTCCAAGGAACTTCACACGCTGTAGCTAAGGGCGATTGGTGTTATCAGACGAGTCAGCTTACCACTGTCGATTTCAAGAAAGAAACAGCCGGTTGAACCTGTGGCGACGGTGCTTTATGCTGCGCTCCACTTTATGAAAATTCCCTCTGATGTCAGTGCAGGCCAATCCCGATTCACGCAAGCTGAGCGGGCGCTGCTTGCTATTTGTTTGTTGCTAATGACCGGCTGTCAGTCCGGCGCTGTGGTACGCGCGAGTTTTCAAACCATAGAGCTGGCCGCCAGAGTGCCGGGTAATGGCCAGGTATTGTTGGCAGATATTGGGGGTGATACTCGAACTGACGTGTTGCTGATGAGTCGACGACCTGGTCGGGTTTATTGGTTTGAGAATCCAGCATGGCAGTTTCAGCAAATCCCCTTGCTGGCTGATGAACTGAGAGCCGTCGCCGCGCATAGTCTGCCAGTAGGGGCACCTGCAAGTTTGACGGTTGCGGGACGATTTTCCGTGCCAGGCTCCGGCACTCGTGATCAGTTGATCTGGTTGCATAACCCGGGTCGGGATCAGATTCACAATTCGTGGGCAGCAAGCAATATCCGCTCAGATGTGGCACCCGACGCCTTATTGTGGGCAAATCTGTCGGGCAGTGGTACGCGTGTGTTGGTGGCGTCGCCGGAGCTCGAAGTGTACACCCCTCGGCAGGCACGCCCACGAACATGGAGCACCATGTCACTGTTGTTGGAATCCACGCCGCCTATTTCCAGGTTGCGAGCCTATGACTGGGATCTGGATGGACGCGAAGAACTTTTGGCAGCAGGCCCTGCTGGCGTCGATGTGATTGCATTGGCATCACGAGGCCAGTTTGTGGATGAATACTTGTTGCTCGATGGAGCTGACACTGGCGGTTTTCTGGATGTCGCACCCGGGCAGGCAGCCGTTTTGGACCAGAGCGCAGATAAGGTTTTTGTCGCAGCCTTGAGCGCAGATGGCACACAGTTGTCCGTGTACCGTCGCGATACTGCCGGTGTTTGGCGACAGGA
>JAUSPW010000007.1 GCA_030652635.1 Pseudohongiella sp.
GTCGTTTGACTCACAGAAATCATGCAAGCCAAGTGATAAAAAGGCATCTGTGAAAGAAAAACCTGTAAACACAAATGGAGTGTCAGATGTTGCAACGCAAACTCTTGGTCCTGGGGCTCTTGATGAGCAGTGGGGCAGCCAACGCGCAGTGGGATAGCATTGTCGGAAGTGTGACCTCTATCGGGGAACCGACCGAGCGATGGGTGTCAATTCGCGGCGGAAATACCGCCTATCTGGTGGACGTGGATGAAGGTGAAGTGAAAGGCACTTTGCCACTGTCACGTTTTTCACCCGCCATCAGCTCTCACGCCTCTGCTGGCAAGATCTACACCTACGGCAGCTTTTACAAGCGTGACGTCTACGGTGATCTTGAAAATGTCGTGATCACCTTCGATATCGAATCTGCAACACCAACGGGCGAAATACCGCTGCCGGTATTGCCAGCTGGTATTGGCCACAGCGGCATGATCGGATTGATCGACGAAAGCTTTCTTGGTATCTGGAACATTACACCTGCTATGTCGGTGAGCCTGGTCGATATCCGGAACGACCAGTTTGTGCGCGAAATCGCTACACCCGGTTGTGCTGCGGTTTATCCACTTGGCAGAGGCTTCATGATGCCTTGCGGTGACGGTACTGTTCAGTACATCGCACTGGGTCCGAATGGTGAAGAAGCAAGCCGCTCACGCAGTGCTGCATTTTTTGACGTCATGGAAGATCCTGTTTACGACTATGCAGTCCCCACTGCAAATGGCTGGATGTTTGTGTCACTGGAAGGCCTGGTCTACGAAGCAACCATGAATGGCAGCGACGTGGTTATTTCTGAAGGTTGGACGATCAACCCGGAATCGAATGGCACGGCAGACCTTAATGGTGTCGAGCGCGTGAATGATGACAATTGGCGAATCAGTGGACGCCAGCCGTTTGCCTACAGCCCGCAAGCCAACATAATGATGACAGTCATGCACGATGGTGGCGGTCAGGAAATGTTTGAAAAACCGGGTACTGAAGTCTGGGGTTTCAGCACGATTACTAAAAACCGCGGCTACCGCATCAAGATGGAAGGTGACCAGACGGTAACGTCCGTGCAACTGACACCAGGCGATGATCCTTTGCTACTGCTGATGACCAGTTCAGGCTTGCAGGTACACGATGCCAGCACCGGCCGGAAAATCAAGGACATCAACGTCAGCGGCGGTCTGATCCAGAACTTGTTCTGATCAGCTGAACATCAACAGGGAGAATATGATGATCGATCCGCTACTTCCTCTGGTTATCTCAACATCACTGGCCTTGCTGTTTTTTATGGCAGCACGCCACAAGTTAAGTGACAACAGACGTTTTGAGGCTCAACTCGCTGCCTATCAGCTGGTGCCTGAGTCGTTACTGCGCATCAGTGCAAAAGCGCTGCCCTGGATTGAAATGAGTCTGGTGTTTTTGTTATTGATTCCGTTTACACGCGCTTTTGCTGCCTCGGTTGCGGCAGCATTGTTGGTAGCGTACGCCATGGCAATGGCGGTCAATCTCAATCGCGGACGCAGTGAAATCGACTGTGGCTGCGGCGATACACCCCAGCCACTCTCAGTCATGCTGCTGGTTCGTAACACCGTATTGGCGGCAGGAGCGCTCCTGTTGGTTGTACCCGTGATCGATCGCTCCATCACCACCATAGATCTTGTATTGGTGGCTTTGTTCACTGCCGTGCTGGCGATGGCCTACTTGATGGTTGAGATGCTGGTCAAAAATCATTCCTTGCTTAAAAACTTTGGACTCAGGAAATAGGAGCTACCCTCATGGGAAATAGTTTGTTTGCCATTGTGATGTTGCTGGCACTAGTGGTGCTAGTACTGATATTTGCTGTAATCGCTCTGGCGCGTCAGATCGGTATCCTGCATACCCGTTTGGCTCCGGCAGGTGCGTTGATGACAACTGCAGGCCCAAAAGTCGGGCAACAGGCGCCGGTGTTGTCTCTGGTTGATATTAAAGGTGCGCCGCTCACCATTGGTGGGCCTACCAAAAAGGCCAAGTTGCTGATGTTTGTGTCACCCACCTGCCCAATATGCAAAGACTTGGTACCGATGGCAGTGAGCATGGCAAAAAGCGAAAAACTGGAGCTGGTTTTTGGAAGCGATGGTGGGCAAACCGCCAAGCACGAAGACTACATCAAGCGCATGAAAATAGAGGACTACCCTTACGTCGTGTCGATGGATCTCGGCATGAAGTTTGAAGTAGGCAAATTGCCTTACGCCGTGTTGCTGGATGAAAAAGGCGTACTGCGCTCAAAAGGTCTGGTTAACAGCCGTGAACACCTGGAGTCGCTGGTTAATGCCATGCAAAGCGGATATGAGTCGGTCCAGGAATATCTTGTCAAACAAGAACATGTTTTTGAAGAAGCGGTTGTCAGCAAAAAGCCGGTGATTGGTCATCAAGCAGTTATAGGAGAAAAGGCATGAGCGACAGAGAACAACTGATCCAACAACTGTGGAAAGATCTTGATGCCAGAACTACCGGCGCAATCAGATTTCTGGCGGGGCACACATCGCGCCGCTCGTTTCTGGGCAAAGTCGGCATGTTTATGGCCGGTATGGGAGCATTCCCACTGTTACCAGTCCTTCGAGAAGCCAATGCACAAGGTGTAACACCTCGTACGGCGGTGAACGGTGTAGCTGACATCGTCGAGATGGGCGATCCACAAGAATGTGAATACTGGCGCTATTGCGGTATGAGCGGCACATTGTGTACCTGTTGTGGCGGCTCCAATACGCAGTGTCCTGCCGGCTCACAGACCGCGACAGTTGCTTGGGTGGGCACATGTCACAACCCAGCCGATGGTCGTGATTATCTGATCTCGTACAACGATTGTTGTGGCAAAAGCAGTTGCGGCAGCTGTGGATGTTCACGAGGAGAAGGCGACAAGCCGGTTTACTTCCCGTCTAAATCCAACAGCATTCTGTGGTGTTTTGGTTCGACCAGCCACGCTTATCACTGCACACTTGCGCTGGTAATTGGTCATGGCGACAGTAATGGCATGCGCTAAGGCGTGCTTTGCGGCAGGGGTGTTTGCGGTGGCCTTGATGGCATCGGCAAACACTAGCGCCCAAAAAGTCGAGTACAACTACCTGCTACATTGTGGAGGTTGTCACATCGAAGATGGCTCCGGCTTACCTCCACATGTACCGGATCTGCGTGTGGAGATGCCATACTTCGCAAGTTTTACGGAAGGTCGCGCGTATATCGCAAGGGTACCTGGCGTTGTGCAAGCGCCCTTGAACACCGAGGAACTGACGGACGTGCTGAATTTACTCTTGAGCCGCTTTGCGCCGGAGGGATTGAATCTGCAACCTTACTCGGTAGAAGAAGTCGCGCAATACCAGCAGGAAGTATTAGTTGATCCTAAAAAACTCAGGGATCAGTTGATGGCTCATCGACCTGCCGTGAGCGACAACACTGTGAATATTGATTTGGATAACTAGTGTGGTCTTATCAGCATTAACGGCACTTTTGAAACACCGCCAGCCACTTGTGTTGATGGCGGTGTTTTTCAGTTACGCCAACGCTCAGGCCACTGAAACACCACAAACAAGTGTTCGACTGGAAACACTGGGTCAGCAACTTTTTTTTGACACTGATCTATCGTTCAATCGCTCACAGTCCTGTGCCACTTGCCATGATCCTGCCCGTGCTTTCACGGACACGCGTCGTAATCACGTCAATTCTGCAGCATCCATAGGTGCAGACGGGCGCTCTTTAGG
>JAUSPW010000451.1 GCA_030652635.1 Pseudohongiella sp.
GCGATATGAACCAGCAGCGGCCAGTGATGTGTCTGCGATAGCAGGCGCTACAGGCGATCTGGACAATGTGCGTCGATTTACAGGCAGCATTCAACGTGCAGATGAGCGGGGTGCCATTAACACTGTTGCACCAGAGCAACAAGCTCGTGTCATGCAATCCCGACAGGTAAGCACTCGGCAAGTGGCGCAATTTGTTCCGCAAGCAATCGAAACACCAGCTCTGCAACCTGCTCCCGGTCAATTTGAGTCCCCGGAATCATTTGTAGAACACCTGCTTCCTGTCGCTGAAAAATTTGCAGCTGAACTGGGTGTGGATCCAAGAGTATTGCTCGCGCAGTCGGCTTTAGAGACTGGCTGGGGCAAAAAAATGATACGTGGGGCAGATGGATCGCCCAGCTACAACTTGTTTGGCATCAAGGCAACTGCTGGATGGCAGGGTGGCCGTGCGAATGTCAGTACGCTTGAGTACCGTGATGGTGCCATGCACCGGGAAATAGCCAGCTTCAGATCCTACAATTCGTACGAAGAAAGTTTTGCGGATTATGTCCGTTTGATGCAGGGTCAACCACGATATGCGCAAGCACTGGAAAATGCGGCAGATTCCTCGGCCTACAGCAACCAGCTGCAAAAAGCAGGTTATGCAACTGACCCTGACTACGCAGAAAAAATCCAAAGCGTTCTGCGTAGTCCTTCTCTGAATCAAGCCAGTCTGGGCGGACGCTCAGCATCATGGGTGAACTGAGATGAGCGGACTGATTAATACAGCTATCACCGGTATCCGCCTGAATCAGACAGCAATGTCGATTACCGGTAACAACATTGTTAATGCCAACACGGAAGGTTACAGCCGCCAGTCAATCATTCAGTCTACCAATGCTTCGCTGAGAACCTCAGCGGGTTATCTGGGGGCTGGCGTCAAAATAGATGATATCTATCGTCACACCGAAAAATATCTGGTTGACCAAGTGGTCCGCGATATCTCTGTGCTCAGCGATTCAGATGCCTATTTGTTTAATATTTCCCAAGTCAACAACTTACTTGCCTCCGATCAAACCAACTTGTCACGCTATGTGAATGACTTCTTTGGTGCTGTTAATGAGTCGGTAAATGATCCGGGATCGCTACTGGGTCGGCAATTGCTGCTGACCCAGGCCAATCAGATGACTGCCGGTTTTAAGGCGGTTGAATCACGCTTGGTTGCCCAGAATGATTCGGTCAACAAACAACTGGTGGGTGTGGCAGACAACATCTCTACCCTGGCAAAACAAATCGCTGATCTGAACAAAGTGATCGGAGAATCTTCAACTTCGGGTGGACGTAATCAACCCAATGATCTGCTCGACAAACTCGATGTTGTTATCCGGGAGCTCTCCAAGTTCGTCAATGTAAGTACGGTTTCTCGCCCTGAGGGCGGCCAAGATGTATTTATAGGACAAGGGCAACCTTTGGTTGTTGGTAATGCCACTCAGACACTAAAAGCCGTTGCGGGTGCGACTGATGCCAGCCGTTATGACCTTGCCTTTGTAAGTGCTCAGGGTAATCAGGTTGTCAATAAATTGATGACAGGTGGTGAATTAGGCGCGCTTATGCGCTTCCGTCAAGAAGCGCTCGAGCCAGCAATTGGTGCGATTGGCTTATTGGCGACCACGATTGCTTTCGAAGTTAATGAACAAAACAAGTTAGGCATGGATCTGGAAGGCAGTCTGGGTGGACTTATATTTGCTGATGTTAACAGCGTACTTGCCTCAAAGGATCGTGTGCGTGCGTCACTGAACAATATGCCGCCAAATGACCGCATAGTGAATGTGACTATCGAGTCAGTCTCTGATTTGAAGATCAGTGACTATGAGCTCAAATTCCCGGGGCCAGGCAAAAATTATTCACTGGTCAGATTGTCCGACGGGAAATCAGTCAGTGATGGCGTGTTAGGCACAAGCTTCCCTCAGTCAATCTCTGTTGATGGTTTCAAGTTGAATTTCGAAGCCGGAAGTTTT
>JAUSPW010000455.1 GCA_030652635.1 Pseudohongiella sp.
CCTGTACAGTACAACGTGGTTTTGAAAAATAACCAAAGAACAGTTGCTTGCGGGCCATTTGAGTTTTTTCAAAAAATCTCAAAAAAAAGCCAAAAAAAACGGCGCTCACAGTGGGCGCCGCTTCTTTTGCTGGCAGATCACGCTGCCGTCATGGCATGTTGTTTAGCTCAATTCGGCAAGGTCAAGGCGATGATTTCCGCCGGGCCGTTACCACTGACAGCCATCACAATGTACTGCTTGCCATTTTGTGTGTACGTCATCGGCAGACCGGTTTGTGAGGCGGGCAGGGCAATCTCCGCCAGAATCTCACCAGTGGTTTTATCGTGTGCACGGAACACCGGGTTGCCACCCTGGCCTTCACCGGCAAACAACAGCGACTTGGTCACCAGCAGACCCGCACGGGTCGGGATACCGGTACGGGGAATATCCACACCTTGCAGCAGCGGATGATTTTTGACACCGGGCGGCGTATCCGCATTGGCCATCGTCCAGTCGATGTCACCGGTGTTTATGTTCATCGCGGTGATACGACCCCACGGCGGCGCAATAATGGGCAAACCATCCACATTGGGTGTACGTGCCGGGCCCTGAATCCAGTCCACGGTGGAGAATTCCGCACCGGGGACCAACGACAACACGGCAACCTCGGTACGTGACGGAATGTACAACATGCCGGTGTCCGGATCGTAGGCACCACCTTCCCAGTTGGAACCACCCAAGGTGCCGGGCAGACTCAACGTGCCAGCAGTGCCATCCGCGGCATTGGCCAGCGACGGTGGTGCAAAAAACTCACCCATACGATACGGCTTCACTGCTTCACGCGCCTTGGCCAGAATCTCTGGGGTAAAGTTCACCAGATCGGCATCACTGACGCCCTGACGGTCATACGCCGGCGGCTTGGTGGGATGTGGCTGGGTCGGAGAAGTCCATTCACCGGGCACATCCGTTTGTGGTACCGCACGCTCCTTGATTTCCCAGATGGGTTCGCCGGTGGTGCGATCCAACACAAACGCAAACGCTTGTTTGGTCAGCTGCACTAATACTTTTTTGCCATCGGGCAGATCCGCCAGAATCGGGGTAGACGGCGTGTCGTAGTCCCATATGTCATGGTGAATATGCTGGAAGTGCCACTTGTACTCGCCGGTACGGTAGTCCAGCGCCACAATTGAGGTGGTAAACAAATTGTTGCCAGGACGGTCGCCGCCGTAACGGTCACCGGTACCGGCTTCCACCGGCAGGTAAATCAGGCCCAGTTCCGGATCAGCCGACATCGCCGTCCACACACCACCGTTGCCAGTGGTCAGCGCCGAATCATTCAACCAGGTCTCGTAACCCTTGTCACCGGGGCCGGGAATATTGCGGTGTGTCCACAACAGCTCACCGGTACGCGCATCAAACGCACGCACATCACCCTTGATATTGTCAGCATGCGGCGGACGCATACTCACCTGATGCGCCGCACCCACCACAATCACGTCACCCACAATGGTGGGCGGAAAGGTCAACGTCACGTCCAGATCATCACGCACCGGGCTCAAGCGCAGCCCCAGCGTCAGGTCCAGAATGCCGCCATCGGCAAAACTCTCCACCGGCAAACCGGTGTTGGCATCCAGCGCCGCCATAAAATAACCCGGCGTCACCACAAAAATGACTTTCTGCTCACCATCCGTCCAGTAGGCTACGCCCTTACCGGAGTTCTTGCGCGGAGAACCTTCAAAACGCTCGCCTTCAATCGGACGCCACATCCACAGTGTCTGACCGGACTCCGCGTCAATGGCCACCACGTTACGTGTGGTGCCGGCGGTGGCATACAACACACCATCCACCATGATCGGTGAGGTGACGTTCAGACCTTCCGGACGCGGCCCGAAGTTATCCGCCTTCCAGCGCCAGGCAATCTGCAAGTCTTTGACATTGCTGGCATTAATTTGCTCAAGCGGCGAATAACGGTTGGCGTTCAGACCACCATTGATATTGGTCCACGGTAAATAATCCGGACCTTCCGCAGCTTCACCCTTATCAATGGTGAAGTCAGCCAGCTGAGCAAGGGACAGGTTCTCGATAGAGCCCGTGGTGGCCGCCATTTGCAGCACATACGCTGTCAGATCGAGATATTGATCCGGTGACAACGACCCCGGGGTTTCCGCCGGCATGGTACTCATGATTTTTTGATGCAGCTCATTGGCGGGTTTCCCCAACCAGTTCATGCTGATACGCATCTCGATATCGGCCTGCACGTGACAGCGGGCACACTCTGACTGGAACAGCGTTGCGCCGCGTTCCGCAGAGGCATTTTGAGCCTGAGCACTGGCAGCTGCCAAAAAGGTCAAAGACATGAACAGAAGCGCTCTGATCACGCGGTATCTCCTCTGTAGATAGTGTAGATTGGGTGTTTGCTGATTGTTTTTGTTGTGGCGGAGTACGTCTGTGGTAGTCCGTTTTATTGAAGTCCGCTATGAGACAGACCGTACAGAGATAGTACCGCGTTGTATGACACTGTAAAAGCGCCCGTCTGCAACAGAACGTGTCTTGCAAGCGGCTTGCTTCACAGCAGAGAATAGTACGCAGGTTGATGAAATTCAGTTCAGGAGTGCCGTTAATGACTAATATCTTGCGTAGGTTTGTACGGGTAATCAGGGTGCCTGTGGTGGCAATATTGCTGCTCACCTGCAGCGTCAACCCGGTCACCGGTGACCGTGAGTTGGCATTTATCTCCGAACGCGAAGAGATCTCCATCGGTTCCCAACAATACGTCCCGTCCCAACAAAGCCAGGGCGGCCAACTCAAAGTCGACCCCGAACTGACGGCCTATGTGAACGAAGTCGGTCAACGCCTCGCGGCGTTTAGTCCCCGCCAGTTGCCCTATGAATTTGTGGTACTCAACAACTCCGTGCCCAACGCCTGGGCCTTGCCCGGCGGCAAAATCGCCATCAACCGCGGCCTGCTCTACGAACTCAACACCGAAGCCGAACTCGCCGCCGTACTCGGCCACGAAATCGTGCACTCCGCCGCCCGCCACGGCGCACAATCCGTAGAACGCGGCATATTATTGCAAACCGCACTGGTGGTCACCGCCGTTGCCCTGTCCGACAACGAATACGCCGGCGCCATTGTCGGCGGCGCACAACTGGGCGCCCAGCTGATTTCAACCCGCTACGGCCGCGACGCCGAACGCGAATCCGACCTCTACGGCACCCGCTACATGGCGCAAGCCGGTTACGACCCACAAGGCGCCGTACAGTTACAACAAGCTTTTGTCCGCCTGTCCGAAGGTCGCTCCTCCGGCTGGCTGGAAGGCCTGTTCTCCAGCCACCCCGCCTCACAAGAACGCGTACAGAACAACCAACAGCTGGTCAACCAACTGCGCGCCGAAGGTTTCACCGGCGGCGACATGGGCGCCGACCGCTATCAACAACGCACCGCCAGCCTGCGCGCCGCCAAACCCGCCTACGACGCCTTTGACGAAGCGCAGAAACTCATCGCCGACGACAAAATCGAAGACGCCGAACGCAAACTCGACGAAGCCATTGGCCTGCTGCCCAACGAAGCCCGCTTCTACGGCCTCAAAGCCGACATCGCCCTCATGCAACGCCGCTACGGCGCCGCCATTGACCTCTACAACAGCGCACTCGCCCGCGACGACGCCTACTTCGACTACTACCTCGGTCGCGGCATGGCGTACTCACGCCAAGGCAACCGCAACCGCGCCCGCGCCGACCTACAAGCCAGCGTCGACCTGCTACCCACCGCCATGGCCACCAACGAACTCGGCACCATGGCCCTCGCCGCCAACGACCGCGCCGGCGCCAAACAATACTTCCAGATGGCCGCCGCCGCCCCCGGCGACATGGGCGCCCAGGCACAAACCGCCTTCCTGCGCCTGGACGTGGTCGACAACCCCACCGCCTACGTGCAAGCCTCCGTGTACCTCGACCGCAGCGGCCGGCTGATCATCCAGGTGCAAAACCGCGCCCCGGTGCCCTTGGCCAACGTCACCTTTGAGCTGCAAGGCATCCTCGGCGGTCAACTTGAACGCCGGCCATTCAGCGTCAACAACCTGCCCGCCAGCCGCGTCAGCGAATACGACACCGGCCTGACGCTACCCGTTGACACCGACATGGCCACCGTCCGCGGTCAAGCCATCGTGCGCTCCGCGATAGTGAATTAAATTGCCAGTAGCGCGCGGCTGAAACAGCTGTGTATAATCGCCGCCCTGATCAGGTGGGTGGGTATGAGCCACGGGGTCAGATCTTTTAAATCACTGACAGTGGCTTCGAACCACTTGGTCGGGAGTTCGATAAAACGCGCAGCGTTTTAGACAGCCGGAAGGCTGCCCCGCAGGGGTGAGGCATTTGGCTTAGCCAAATGCCGAATCAATCTCTCTGGATGGTCGGGGAGGGTTAAATCACTGACGATGACAGTGAAGCAATGAAAAAACATCAACAGTTACGCACCCGTAG
>JAUSPW010000456.1 GCA_030652635.1 Pseudohongiella sp.
GGAGATGCCTTGTCCGGCCACATTCAAACGGCCGAGTATGTACATCGGAGTCGGGATGTTGTTCGTAGTGATTGCCCCGATGGTCATCAGGTATGGCATGGGCGAAAGGATATGAGCGCCGTCGATTCCGTTGCGGGCGGAACCCAGCACCAGATTGTCACGAGTAGTACCCCACGAGGATTGTTTCTCGACACTGACGTCGGTCATGCCGTGTTTGGCAAAGAAGCCTTTTTCAACGGCCACAAACAAAGGTGCTGCATCTGTCAGCGCAATAAAACCCAATTTGGCGCTGCGCGTTTCCAAGCCATCGCTGGCGCTGAAGGCACGATTGGACATGCCCGGCACCAGGCCCCCGCTCAATGCTGCAATACCGGCAAGTCTCCCAGCGGTTTTAAGAAAATCCCTGCGTTTGAGCGCAGCGTTCTGGTCTTGCTGGCTGGCCGGTTTAAATTGTGAGTCCTTGCATGTGGCCATGGTAAATCCTCCGGATTGCTCAAAAAAAAACGCCCACTCACGGTTCGGAATAAGTTCCTGATCGCGAAGTGGACGCCATTGCCCTAAAGATCGTTCTGAGGCCCATCATTGAGTCAGAACAAATCGGTTCATCAGCGGAAATGCATGATCTGTGCCAGTCATACAAAAGGGGTAGTAAGAATCGTGCAGGGCGCCATATCTGGCGGTGCAAAGGCATCCCTTTGCATGAGCGCACAGACACCACAAGAATGATGCAACAAAGACGGTTTGCGCTTTATTTCGGTGCGTCGCGCACAAAAAGAAGGCACAAATTACGGATGGTTTCTAACTCAGATGCGTAAATTGACTGAGGCAAAGGGTATTCTCTCGTGTGGCACAAGATTTGCTTTGAGCATTTCAAGAGCTGAAAGCCCACTGTATCGCCATGCCGGAAAATTGGCTGAATGATACGCTTGGGCTAGCAGCACACAGAATTGACCATCACCAACGAAGGTGCCGGTCAGCACAGAAAACAGGCAGTCAGGGCAAAGGCGCTCACCACACGATGACATCGTGCAGGTAGCGCCTTTTTTATTGGCTGTCTGGCGGGCTCCCAAGGAGAGACAGATGGAAAAACTACAACTGCTGATCGTCGGAAACGGCATGGTAGGACAGCGTCTATTAGAAGAGCTGTCACGCATGCCGCATGCGTACAACATTACCGTATTCTGCGAAGAAAGCCGCGCAGCCTATGACCGAGTACACCTGAGCAGTTACTTCTCCGGCGCGAGCGCTGACGAGTTGTCTTTGGTTGCCCCGGAATTTTTTGAACAGAATGGCATTCATTTTTTGCGTGAAGAAGCCGTGCAGTCCATCGACTGTCTGCGAAAAACTGCGTTTGGCACACGCGGCACCATCATTAAGTACGACACACTGGTACTGGCGACAGGTTCTTATCCGTTTGTTCCTCCCATACCAGGGCATGACCGTGTGGGCTGCCATGTCTATCGGACCTTGGATGATCTGGATGCAATCCGTCGTGATGCAGCCAATTGCCGGACCGGTGTTGTGATTGGAGGGGGGCTGTTGGGTCTGGAAGCGGCCAAAGCATTATCGGATCTGGGTTTGCAAACGCATGTGGTGGAGTTCGCGCCGCAATTGATGGCTGTGCAACTGGATGAGCAGGGCGGTGCCATTCTGCGCAAGAAAATTGCTGCGCTGGGCGTGCAGGTTCATACCGGTAAGTCCACTCAAAAAATTATTGATGGTGATCAGCAGCGGCACAAACTGGTGTTTGCTGATGGTGAGCTGGAAGCGGATCTGATTCTGTTCTCGGCAGGCATTCGCCCGCGTGATGCTGTGGCGCGTGATGCTGGTCTGGCGGTTGGTGAGCGCGGTGGTGTTATTGTGAATGACCTTCTGCAGACTTCTGATCCTGATATCTACGCCATCGGTGAAGTAGCCTTGTGGCAGAACAAAATATTTGGACTGGTGGCGCCCGGTTACGACATGGCGCGCAAACTGGCAGCTCACCTGTGCCAGCAAAGCGGTGAAGCATTCACAGGTGCAGATATGAGCACCAAACTGAAACTGATGGGTGTTGAAGTCGGCTCCATTGGTGATGCGCAGGCACGGTCACCCGGCGCCAGAACTTGTGTGTACGAAGACGGAGTGAAAGGGGTCTACAAAAAACTGATCGTCAGTGACGATTGCAAAACCTTGCTCGGCGCCGTATTGGTGGGTGACACCAGCGACTACGACAGTCTGCTGCAGTACATGTTGAACGCTTTGCCGTTGCCAGAGTCCCCCAGCAGTTTGATTCTGCCCTCATTGGAAGGCAAACCCATGCTGGGCATGGATGCTTTGCCCGGCACAGCGCAAATCTGCTCATGTAACAATGTAAGTAAGGCAGGCCTCTGTCAGGCTATTACATCGGGTTGCACTACCATCGGAGCGTTGAAAAAAGAAACACGTGCGGCTTCAACATGTGGTGGTTGCGCCAGCCTGGTCAAGCAGGTGCTGGAATCGGAATTAAAACGCCAGGGCATCGCGGTCAACGATCACATCTGTGAACACTTTGCTTACACACGACAGGGTCTGTATCACCTGGTGCGTATTAACAAAATCCGCACGTTTAATGAGTTGTTGCAGCAGCATGGCAAAGGCCATGGTTGCGAAATCTGTAAACCTGCCGCAGCGTCAATTTTTGCATCATGCTGGAACGATTTTGTACTCGATCCCAAACTGGTTGGTCTGCAGGATACCAATGACAACTTTCTCGCCAATCTGCAGAAAGACGGCAGCTATTCAGTGGTGCCCCGTATTCCCGGCGGAGAAATCACACCACAAAAACTCGAAGTGCTGGCAAAGGTTGCTCAGCAGTATGACCTGTATACAAAAATTACTGGCGGCCAACGTATCGACTTGTTTGGTGCGCGAGTTGATCAACTGCCGATGATCTGGCGCGACCTGGTAGACGCTGGATTTGAATCCGGTCACGCCTACGGAAAAGCGCTACGCACTGTCAAATCCTGCGTTGGTTCAAGCTGGTGTCGTTATGGTGTGCAAGACTCCGTGGGTATGGCCATTTATGTTGAAGAGCGCTATCGCGGGCTGCGCTCACCCCACAAACTAAAAATGGCGGTGTCGGGTTGCACACGTGAATGCGCAGAGGCACAAAGCAAAGACGTTGGAATCATTGCCACTGAAAAGGGATGGAATCTTTATGTGTGTGGCAATGGTGGCATGCGTCCGCGCCACGCCGAACTGTTTGCATCTGATCTGGATGACAAAACACTGATCCGTTACATCGACCGTTTCCTGATGTTCTACATCGCCACCGCAGACCGACTCCAACGCACCTCAGTATGGCGAGACAACATGGAGGGTGGTCTGGCGTATCTGCAGGACGTGGTCATCAATGATGCGCTGGGGCTTTCTGTTGAGCTGGAGTCGCAAATGCAATCGCTTGTTGATACCTATGCCTGTGAATGGAAACGCACGATTGACGATCTGGAAGCCCTCAAGCGCTTCAGACCTTTTGTGAATGATGATCTGCCAGACGAGCAGATTGTGTATGTGCGCGAACGTGGACAAAAACGCCCTCCACGAGCAGAAGAAAAAGCATTGGCACTCATCGAACATGAGGAATTGGTCTGATGTTAATACTGGAGCGCAGCACGAACACAACATGGCATGACGTCTGTGCCATGGACGACATCATTGTCGGAACAGGAGTAGCGGCCCGGCTCAATGGCGAACAGTTGGCGGTGTTTAATACCGGCAGCGGCGTGTTTGCAATCGGCAACTTCGATCCTTTTAGCGGAGCCAATGTACTTGCCCGTGGTTTGCTCGGGGACATTGCTGGCGTGCTGGTGGTGGCGTCTCCCGTCTATAAACAACACTTTTGCCTGAAGACAGGACAATGTCTTGAAGATCCTGAAATCAGTGTGCCTGCGTATGAAACGCGCATCTGTGACCAATCAAAACGAATTCAGATCAGGGTCGATTCAGTATGAGCCGATCCCGACCCCATCTGCTGATTGTTGGAAATGGCATGGCAAGCAACCGCTTGTTAACCCAGTTGCAATCGCTGGCGCCGGAAAATTTTCGCATCACAGTGATTGGGCAGGAAAAAGCAGCCGCGTACAACCGTATTCTGCTAACGCCCTGGCTGAACGGTGAGATCAGCACGGAAGAGTTGCGCTTGCAGAATTCCGACTGGTACGCGCGTCAAGAGATTACTCTGCATCTGGGTGATGCAGCACTTGCCATCGATGTTGCACACAAGACCCTGTGTTGTGAATCAGGCAAGGAGTTCAGTTGGGATCTGCTGGTGCTGGCCACCGGTTCACAAGCTTTGATACCGCCAGTGTCTGGCTATAACCTTAAAGGGGTCATGTGTCTCCGCACACAGGACGATGCCGCGCTACTTCGCCAACGGTGTACAGACAACGACGGTGCAAGTGGAATAGCTGTTGTGGGCGGCGGTGTGCTAGGGCTGGAAACAGCCTGTGCGCTTCACGCCATGGGGCTGCCGGTAACAATAATACATCGCGACGCCTGGCTGATGAATCGCCAACTGGATCAAGAAGCTGGAGAGCAGCTCGCCGATGCCATTCGCGCGCGTGGCATCAAAGTTCATACCAGCGTCAATTGCACAAAATTTATTGCGGACAAGAACAGCCCTGGGCTGCTTGCTGGCATTGAGCTGGTTCCGCTGGATGCCACTGGCGCTGATGTCAGCCCACAACAACTGAGCTGCCATACGGCCGTGCTTGCCATCGGTATCAAACCTGAAATCGCACTGGCTAAAACAGCGGGTCTGAGTTGTGAGCGTGCCATTGTCGTGGACAATTGGATGCGCACATCCGTAGAGAATATTTTTGCCTTGGGTGAGTGCTGTCAGATCAACCAGGAGATGTTTGGACTGGTGGCGCCTGTGTATCAGCAGGCCGATGTGCTGGCGTCGCTGCTCGTTGACAGAAAATGGCACCGAGCAATTCCTGCGCAATTGCAGTATCAGCCAAAAACGCTGTCGACACGCCTGAAGGTAGCGGGGCTCGATGTGTATTCAGTTGGATTGATTCCGGATCACTTGTCGCGCTCGTTGATCTGGCGCGACAAAACGCAGGGACACTACCGACGGCTTTGGCTGAAGGGCAATCAGATTACGGCAGCGGTGGCATTGGGAGACATCGGCGGGCTAAGTGAGTATGCACGGTTGATTGATCAGCAGCAACCCTGCAGCGATCCGGTGTCATTGCTGCTCGGCGGAGGTGCCGCAGCATGAGTGGGTTGATGCAAGTAAACGTCATTGATAGTCACAAACCGTCAGTTCCGACAGCCTTAAAAACAACATGTGCCTATTGTGGTGTGGGCTGTGGTTTTGTGGTGGGTTCGGAACCCAATGATGGCGGCAGAACGTTGCAGGCCGATCAGCATCATCCCGCAAACAAAGGCCGCTTTTGTGTCAAAGGCAGCTCTCAGCTGGAAACCATAGGGCTGGATAACAGGCTGTTATTTCCGCACGTGGACGGTCGGCAGACAAGCTGGGATAAAGCGTTGGATGAAACCGCCAGACGATTGCGCGATACCCTAGAAAAACACGGCCCTGATTCAGTGGCGTTTTATGTCTCCGGACAGTTGTTGACGGAAGACTACTACGTCGCCAATAAATTGATGAAAGGCTTTATCGGTAGCGCCAACATCGACACCTACAGCCGCCTGTGTATGTCGACAGCGGTAGCAGCACACAAACGTGTTCTGGGTAGCGACACGGTGCCCGGTTGTTACGAAGATCTGGAGTGCGCTGATTTGATAGTCATCACCGGCTCCAACATGGCTTGGACACACCCGGTGGTGTATCAGCGCATCATGGCTGCAAAAGCGGCGCGACCCGAGATGAAGCTGATTGTAATAGATCCGCGTAAAACCGTGACGGCCGAGTCAGCAGACGTGCATCTGCAGATCAAACCCGGTGCCGATGCTTTCCTGTTTGATGGATTGTTTGCGCATCTGATCCGTTGCGCTGCGCTGGATATGGAGTTTATTCAAAATCACACCAATGGCTTTGACGACATCGCTGCAGGCAGCCTGACAAGAAGCCCATCCAACACAGTGGTTGCGGAACGCTGTGGGCTAAGCGAACACGAGATCAACAAATTCTTCAATGCCTTTGCCATGACTGACAAAACCGTCACGGTATTTTCACAGGGCATCAATCAATCTGCTAATGGCGTTGAAAAAGCCAGCGCAATTCTGCATTGCCATCTGGCCACAGGAAAAATTGGCAAACCCGGCGCATGTCCGTTTTCGATTACCGGACAACCTAACGCTATGGGCGGTCGTGAAGTCGGCGGTCTGGCCAATCAGCTGGCAGCACATATGGATCTGGACAATGCAATGCACAGAGATATTGTGCAAAGTTTTTGGGGCAGCCAAGACATTGCGCAGCGTGCCGGTCTGAAGGCAGTCGACCTGTTTGAAGCCATCCATAACGGACAGGTCAAATTTATCTGGATCATGGCCACCAAC
>JAUSPW010000462.1 GCA_030652635.1 Pseudohongiella sp.
GCGATAGGCTTTCAGGAATGCCTCCTGAGCAACATCTTCCGCTTCATGCGGGTCTTTGACAAATCGACTGATAAGACCAAGTACTTTGTGCTGATAACGCAACACAAGCAGCGTAAAAGCCCGTGGGTCATTCTGAAGTACGCGCTCAACCAGCTGATTGTCTGTATCCGTGCTTTTCATACAATCTTTACTGACTACCTGTTAATGCGTTTTACAGCGGAGATCTGATAATCAACCAGACCCGAGGATATGCAAAAGTTAACAGAGTCTATAGAATTCTGCGATCTAGCACCACATGGGATACAAATACCTTGTTTGACTTTGACATCCTGATTATTGGCAGTGGTGCAGCCGGGCTGAGTCTCGCGTTGAAAACTGCTGCGTTTGCAAAAGTGGCAGTGCTGAGTAAAGGCACCTTGAGCCAAGGGGCAACTTACTGGGCACAAGGTGGCATAGCTGCTGTGCTTGACGAGACTGACAGCATCGATGCACACATAGCAGATACATTGGATTCAGGTGCAGGTCTTTGCCACGAAGACATGGTCCGCCATATTGTTGAGCATAGTCAGCAAGCGATTCAGTGGTTGGTCGAGCAAGGCGTTCCGTTCACTGTTTTGTCGCCTGAGGAAGCTGGCACCGGCCCTGCTTCCATGCCTTTAAATCGTGACAATCTTAAGCCTTTGCACCTTACTCAGGAAGGTGGTCATAGTCATCGGCGAATTATTCACGCGACAGACGCAACGGGTCGTGCAGTGTTTGAAACGCTCAAGAGTCGTGCGTTGCAGACAGAAGGAATTACCTTATTCGAAAATAGATTGGCGATTGATCTGATTTCGACTGAGAAGCTCGGTTTGCCAGGAAAGACCTGTGTGGGTGCCTATGTGTTTAATCCAGAAACTGAAAAGGTTGAAGTGTTCCGCGCAAAGTTTGTGATTCTGGCCAGTGGCGGCGCAAGCAAAGCGTACTTGTATACCACCAACCCTGACAGCGCGACCGGTGATGGCATTGCCATGGCCTGGCGCGCTGGTTGTCGTGTTGCAAATATGGAATTCAATCAATTTCATCCTACCTGCCTTTATCACCCACATGCGCGATCCTTCCTGATCACGGAAGCGTTGCGCGGCGAAGGTGCAACCCTTGAATTGCCGGATGGCACACGATTTATGCCGGAATTTGATGCACGTGGTGAGTTGGCGCCGCGTGATATTGTGGCTCGGGCGATAGACCATGAAATGAAACGGTTGGGGTGTGACTGTGTTTATCTGAATATTTCGCACAAACCCGCAGAGTTTGTCAAAGAGCACTTCCCAACCATCTATGCCCGCTGTCTTGAGTATGGCATCGACATCACGCAAGACCGCATACCCGTAGTCCCCGCAGCACACTACACCTGTGGTGGCGTCATCGTTGATAAATGTGGCAGGACGGATATCAGCAACCTGTACGCCATTGGCGAAACCAGTTGCACCGGTTTACATGGGGCCAATCGCATGGCGAGCAACTCCTTGCTCGAGTGTTTTGTACTGGCATTTGGTGCGGCCGACGACATTTTCTCTCGGCTCGACAAGGTAGAACCTGTACCGGCTGCAATTCCTGGCTGGGACGAGAGCCGGGTAACCCGATCACAGGAGGAAGTGGTGGTGGCTCACAACTGGGACGAATTGCGCAGAGTCATGTGGGATTTTGTTGGGATTGTGCGCAGCGACAGTCGATTGCAGCGAGCCAGCAAACGGATTGAATTGCTGGAACAGGAAATCTCGCATCATTATCGCCACTACCTCATCAGCCGCGATTCTCTGGAGTTGAGAAATCTGGTATTGGTTGCAAAGTTGATTGTTGAATGCGCCCTGCTACGCAAAGAGAGTCGCGGTTTACATTTTAACGTGGACTATCCTGATCTGATTGCGACCGCGGAAGATACAATTCTGACACCGTAATCGCAGACGCATTCCGTCTGCTGATATCGATTAGTTTGTTGCGCATAGATCACGCAATGGACCTGATATCAAATGGCTCCTGAGCCTGCGCCGGCTGTCACGTTCGCAAGAATCGGGCAATACAATCAAAGTATGACGTGTGGATGCAGATCTGAATTCAAGTATCTGAATCCACCAAAGGCAATAAAAGCTTGTCAGATATACCTGAAGCCAACGCCCATCGGAAAGTTTGAGTGAAAGATTCAGCTTTGCTGCCGTATCGCCTGAGTCGGTCAGTTTTTCAAGTTCGCAGACAAAACTGCAAATGGGGACTTGATACACAAACCACCACAGGCATTTAAGACTGATTACTAAAAGTAACAGCAGGCAGATGCTTGTTGGAATGCGTGAAATCATCAGGGCGTACACAGCACATATAACGCCAAATCCACGAAGCAAACACAACATTCGAGAGCTTTTTAGTTGGATATCCATATCCATAATGCTGGCCCGGTATGAAGATGCGCAGGCAGCTAATGGGGTTTAGCGACACCTGAAGCAGCGAATTCACGTATTTTTGCAATAATTGTTTGCAACTCTTTGTCTGGATGTTGAACACGCTCAACCAGGCAGGCAAACAAATCCTGATCTTCTTCGGTCAGTAAACGTTCATACAGCTTGTGGTCATTTTCATTGAGTTCAGGCAATTTTTTTTCTGCAAATGGCAGAAGCAAAATATCCAGTTCCCACATGCCGCGGCGGCTGTGCCAGAGCATTTTTTTGTAGGCGATATCTGATAACATACTGATTCCTCTACTGGCCGCAATCTGTGCTGCCAACACCCAAATGATATTAACTCATAATCCGCATTTTATCCGGAAAAACTATGACATTGATGACTGATACCGATTCCGAGCTGTTGACCAACGGCGTGTGGTTTTCCAGATTGGAGTCGATGGCTTTTACAGAAATCAGTGGCATTGATAGCAAACGTTTTTTGCAGGGGCAGTTAAGCTGCAATGTGCTAAAGCTGGATGAAAATACCAGTCTCAGAGGTGCATTGTGCAGCCTGAAGGGCCGTGTGATAGCAGACCTCAGACTGGTCGAAGACGCTGATAAAATACTGATGTTGTCGCGTCTGGACTTACAAGAAAAGGTACTTACTACTTTAAACAAGTACCGAGTATTTTTTAAAACATCCTTGGCTGAGGTCAATACAAAGTATTTTGTGTGTGGCATTGGCGGCAGTGACATTGAAGCTATTGTTTCCAAGCTGGATATCCAATTGCCGGTTTTACCCGACACCTGCACACATTGTCAGGAGGCGACGTTTATAAAAATGCCCACAACGTCACTGTTCGGTATATCCAGATATTTGGTGGTGTTCCCTCGATCATCCGAACAGGCTGTTGCACTGAGTCTGCGCCTACAGCAAACACTTGTTGAGTTACCTGAACAGCTTTGGACAGTGGCAGATATCCGAACCGGTCAAGCGCATCCTGATCTCGAACAGTCAGAAGTTTTTACACCTCAACTATTAAATTACGACGTTAATGGTGTGATTGATTTTAAAAAAGGGTGTTATACCGGTCAGGAAATAGTGGCCCGGATGTTTTACAAGGCCGACGCTAAGCGCAGACTTTTTTATGTCAGTTCTGATCTTTCAGACGCTGCCATACAGGACAATCAACTGGATGTGCCAACTGAGGATGTTGTGGTTTCAGTGAAATTTGAAAATGGCCGGCAGGAGAGTCTGGTTGTTCTGAACTGTGAACAGGCAAAACTGATGCCGTCTGTGATCGAACTGAGCTGAGCTGAGCTTAACTGGACGCGATCAAAATTTTGCCGGCAAAGGACAGCCCAGAATTTCGGATGTGGTCCGCATCAATTCGTTTTCAGCAACAGTGACTGTATTGTCGTAATAAACACACAACAACATGGCATCAAGCAATCGCTTTTTATCACTGAAGCGTAACGACTTGAGTTGATTGGAGGCGCGCTGAAATTCAGACAATGTCAGTCTGTTTGCGGGAATCAGTTCAAGGTTTTCTATCTTGAGAGAGTTCGCAGCAGCTTTGAATGCCTGTTCAGCGTTAACACCATTGACACCGCCACTGTAGGCCAGAACTGACAGGAACGTGCCCAGTTCAGGCAGGCTGCCCACAAGGCTCGTTTCTGCGTTGCGCTGGGTGCCCGTTGTTGTAAGCAAAAGTCGATCAAGATGGCTGCTGGCCAACTGGAAGATCAGCCATGAATGCAAGTCGGGTTGAGGATCACGTTGGATCAATTCACTCCACTCGGCTCTGAATTTTTGGTACTGCGATTTACTGAGTTGCCTCAGGCAACCAAGGCACAGATTCACCAGCGCTGATCTATGTGCTGGCTCAATTATTGATTGCACTCGACATAATCTGGTGACTTCAGAAACCAGTCCAGGGCTGTTTGTTTTCATGCGAATTGCAATACGCTGGTCCACATTCGCTTGCCCGTCCAAATCCTGTTTGAGCATCAAGATACAAATGATGGCCGATGCACCCAAGGGTTCCTTACATGCCTGAAAATATTCAGGGGGCAAGGATTGCAGGATTTGCCTTGCTTCTTTGATGTCGGACTCATCTGGCGTGCCTGCCCGCATGATCGCAAATCCGGCCGCCATCATGGGTGATGCGTCTGAATTTCGAGTAACAGAAGTCTCACTGATCTTCCCATTCCAGTCTGGCTCCAGCGCACGTATGCGTGTTTCCAGAGGAGGATGCGTCGCAAACAAGGCGTTGAATTTATGCTTGATGCCCTCGCTGAACAATGCATGGCTGATCTGAGAGGCTGCAGGATTGGTCAGATACTGATTACCGGAGTCACTCGCGATACGCTTGAGCGCGCCAGAAATACCGGCAGGATTTCTGGTGTATTGCACCGCAGAAGCATCGGCAAGAAATTCACGTTGACGACTGACAGCCGCTTTTATCAAGCCGCCAAAAAAAGTGCCTGATGCCCCTATGATCAGAAGTCCAATTCCAAAAATTGCTACGGCGGCATTGTTATTGTTACGGCGTGACATTGACGCCGCTCTGAGCATGTAGTGACCCATGATGCCGAGCACCATTATCCCGTGTAATAAGCCGATCAGTCTGAGATTGAGTCGCATGTCGCCGTGCAAAATATGACTGAACTCGTGGGCAATGACGCCTTGTAGCTGCTCTCGGTTCAGTTTCTGCATGGCGCCTCGGGTGATGCCAATGACCGCGTCATCACTGGTGTGGCCCGCTGCAAATGCATTGATGGAGTTTTCGTCCATGACATAAACCGGGGGAACAGCGGTGCCAGAGGCAATTGCCATTTCTTCTACAACATTCAGCAATTTTTGTTCATCAACGCTGCTGGCTGATACCAAAAGGCGAGCATTCATCATCTGGGCGATCGCATCGCCCCCTTGTCTAAGACTGAGCGTTTTGAACAGGCTGCTGACAATGACCACAAGCAGCACCGCAAGGCTCACACCAATATAAAGCGCAGGGCCAGGTGTAGCGTCTACACGGCTTATCTCGGTATCGACGCTGGAGAAGCTGAATATCAGGTACAACAGGACGTTTGTCATCGCCAGCAAGCTGAGCAGTGACAGCACAAATAACAGCACTAGATAGCGCGTACGGCGCTTGGCGTGATCCTGCGCACTGAAAAAGTCCATAAATCAGATGCCCCGGCTAAAAATCAGACGGTTGATCAAAAACTGACCTTGGGGGCTACCTGAATCTCGGCAGAATCCGCAAACTCCAGCAGGCCAGCATCACTGCCGTGACCAAACATGGCCGCGAAGACGACAGGCGGAAAGCTTTGGCGATAGGTGTTGTAGTTCATCACCTGATCGTTGTAGGCCTGCCTTGCAAATGCGACTTTGTTTTCTGTTGAGGTCAATTCCTCGCTCAATTGCATCATGTTTTGATTGGCTTTTAAATCTGGATACGCCTCCATGACCACACTCAATCGACCCAGTGCACCAGCAAGAATGCCTTCTTGTCCAGCCAGAGCACTCATCGCTGCCGGGTCACCCGGGTTCGCAGATGCAGCACCTAGGCCATTGGCTGCCGCGTTGCGTGCTTGAATGACGGCTTCAAGCGTTTCGCGCTCATGCGACATGTAGGCTTTGGCTGTTTCTACCAGATTCGGGATCAGATCGTATCGACGTTTGAGTTGGACTTCGATCTGAGCAAAGGCATTTTGGAAGCGATTTTTCAGACTCACCAGCTGGTTATAAATGCTGATCAAGTAGATAGCCACGATGACGATGATAAACAGAACAACAATAGCAAATATACCCATTTGACGCTGACTCCCATGTCCACGACTCGCCTTGGCTACACTTTGGTATCAGGCGAGCCGCATCATAAATGTCGCGATCAAATGTCCTCGCGACGCTGGTTCACGGTTCGCACATCACTTCCCGAGTTTGTGGGATTGGGTGCGGCCGATGTCTCAGTGTATTTTGTTTGCAGCTTGTTGAGCAAGCGCGCAACTGTCTCCGGGGAGCCTGTGTTTTTTGCCAACAGGTCGTACACAACTGGCACGATAAAAAGCGTCATCAAGGTGGTCATCAATACCCCCGAGAAAATCACCACACCAAGCAGGTTCTGGCTCTCCGAACCTGCCCCGCTCGCCCAGATCAATGGCAATGAGCCCATCATGGTCGACAGCGCGGTCATTAATACTGGTCGCAATCGCATATCGCAGGCTGTTACCAGTGCATCACGAAAGGATTTGCCTTCGTCGCGCAATTGATTGGCAAACTCGACAATCAG
>JAUSPW010000465.1 GCA_030652635.1 Pseudohongiella sp.
TGGTATGCAATCAGCAATGCTGCTGCGTCATCAGATTTGGCGTAGAAAAATTCCTCAGGCACGTCCAGCACCCGAGCGATCCGTTCAACCATAGAGTACTCAGGCTGGTGTTTGCCCCGTTCGTACTGGTTCATCCTTGCGCTGGCAGATGCTTCCTCTATACCTGCCATAACACCAAGGCGCTCCTGTGACAGCCCGGCGGCAAGTCTGGCTTCCTTTAGCCTGGCCGAAAACACTGTCATTCCTAGCCCTCAAAAGTATTTGGTGGCTAAGATGTTCTTAGTTTAGACTGAAAAAAGTGCTAAGGAATCCTTAGCCTTTGTCGGGCATACTATGATCAAGCGCATTCAGGTGATTTGCGCAAAAAAATGGAAATGCAGATTTACCTGCGATTCAACCATCAATTAAGCACAATTTGTGCAAGGCACAATCAAATGCCTCAAGGAGCGTACAAGTGTTCAAGAAGAATTTTGTTGTCTTGGCGATAACGTTTTCATCAGTGTGCACGTATGCTCAAAGTAGTGGTGACGTCGCGGAATCATCAATGCCAAATATCTCGCCAATTGAACAGACTTCCAGAAATGCAATAGATTTGATTGCCACAATTGATGAGATCAAATCGCTAGAGTTTATAAAAAGCGATTTTGAAACTGAAGCTGAATATTTTGATAGAGTTTCTCAGTTATATAGTGAATATGATGCAAGAAGGTATGAATTTGAATTGGGGTGCAGTCATAAGGAAGAAAATTTTTCCGGTGGGCCGCAGGCAGCGTTAACTTCATATGATGTGAATCGTGAAGTTCTAACATTGAATTTGGCCCGGCCACAGAACAATTTAGTGCCCATGCAGAGAGGAAGTGATGTCGAACTTAATTGGCATTATTATTCATTTATAGAGGTCACTAAGACTGAGCCAGAATACTCCGCATACACCGCAAGTAATTCTTTTGGACGGGAAGTAGAAGTTGTAAAGGTAGAAAGCGAGCAAAAAGGTGTCGCGTTGCTTTTTGACGGTGTTAGAGTGTTTGAAGCGATGCGAGAAGTAAGCGGAAGTTCAAATCCTGCAGAGCGCATGCCGCTTATTGAATTCCCTCTTTCACGTGACGTAGCAGAAGCAGTTTTCTCGACCTGTCGAGTAGTATTTGATATTCAATCCGCATTTAACGATATTTGGCCGATATATCGATACAACTTTATTAGTCAATCTGAAGATATTAGAAGCATGCTATTTGCAAAAAAAACAGAAGTGACCCCGACTATAGCTAGGCCCGCACACATTATTGAAGAGCGCTTCGGTATTCCAGTGTATTTGTTATCGGTATCTGTTACGGATGAATCCGGGGATGTATTGTATCGTAAAGAATTTAACGGCCAATAATGGAGCGGCAGTGGGAAAAAGTAGACACGGAAAAAAATCTAGCTGAGCTATCTCTCAATCGTAGCATGAGGTTTCTGCCCCGTTTGTATGGATGGTAAAAAAAGACGATACGTACTCTGTCCGCACCACAAGCAAAACTCTAATGCACAGGCTCCATAATCCGTGGCCCGATAACATACAAGTCCCTGCCGGTGCCATTGCCGATGAGCCATGCAATGCCATCAAACTCGGCAGGTTCCCATCGGCATCCCGCTCGCCATTTGACCCAGTAAAAGCCTTCCGGGACCTCGATAACTTCTTGCATTGCATGCCCTCCCTGTCATTTCCAAGGGGTATAGCACAGCCGGGGTGGAGCTGCCGAAAGTTTCTCCCGCGACCCGACGCCATCGGCGCAGGCCATGCGCTTTATGGGCTCTGGGGCAGCGTCGGGTGGCTGTGGGGAATCGAATACTATTCCTCATGAATTTTCTTTTGACCAGTTAGAAAACTGAGTATTTGCTGTGTTCATGTTAATACCCTCTGCCATGCAGGCCTCAACAACAAGTGTCCTGTTCGCGACGCCATTTTCAGCTTTCAGTTGATCTGCAATTTTCCATACCCGACCTGTAATAGTGCCTTCACCGGGTCTTAGGCTTTTGGCAGTCGTTTTACTTTGCGACATACCGCTATAGGCTTTCAGTGTTTCGATTATGACATTAGTGGTTTGCTCTTCATGTTTGACATAAATCTGGCAGTACAAGGAAGCTGGGATTTGTATGCTGACTTGCTCCATAGTTAATCTCCGGTACAATGAATGAAGTTGTATACTAATAGATGCCAATTAGATGTCAATAGATATATAAATATTTATGTAATCTTATCGGTGTCTTTGCGATGGGTTTAGTGCATAACTACGTCAATATCCAAGCATTACATTTGGAGATTGGACGGTTCCAGGCATCTGGTTCGGTTTGGGGGAAGTTTCCTGTTCTTCCAGTGCGGCATCAGAAAAAAATTTAAATAGAAACAAAGTAACCCACCCCGGCGATAACCGGGGCAGGCATAGGGGGTTAAGGCTCCGCAGGTGCCTTGCATACGTCCAGCGGTACTGCCTCATCCTTGATGTCCATTTCGTCGTACAGTTCATCCAGATCCTTCAGATTTCGGCAATAATCAGACAGCTCCCAGATGGTCAGACCGACCGCTATGGTACCGCCGAGAATAGGTATCCATTTTACTGAACTGGATACAGTAGTCCTTGTGATCATTCTCTTGGTGCGTTCAACCATACGATTGCCAACCCGCTTAACAGCCATGCGCTGTTTATCCAAGGCCTCCCTGTTGACTTGACTCAATGTTTTTACGCCAAACGCTCCTGCTACAACACCTGAGAGTAGGCTACTGAATGCGCTGGAAGTTACAGCCAGTACATTGGTGATAATCAGGCCAATCATCATTAAAGTAATCACTAAACGCTTCAAGAATTTGAACATAATTAGCCTCGCAAAAGTTAGGCGGTTGATGGAAATGCGGCGGCAGCACCCCGGTGGCCCGAGGCGTGTCGCGTGAGAGGGGCCCAGAGTGGCTGCAGGGGCGCAGCCGGCTCGGGGGCATTAGGGGAGCCATCCGTGGCCGGAGGTTTCGCAGAGTGGGCAGCCTCAGGTGGAAGCTGGCAGGGACGCTGGGAGCAGGCGGGGTGAAGCCTGCCTGATGCGCTGGGCGGCGGTTTCAGACGCGTTGAGCAGCGTCTGAGTGTCCATATGGGCATATCTCATTGTTACTTTGGGGTCGCTATGACCAAGTAGCTTTTGCACTTCGTACAGAGTTCTGCCGCTAGAGATCAACATGCTAGCGTGGCAATGGCGCAAATCGTGAAGGCGAATCTTTCGCATTTCGGATCCTAGAAGGGTACGTATCGAGTCCCAAGCATTATGCAGCGTCTTAAAATGCGTGCCGGTATCAGGATTAAAGAACACCCACTGCGGGCTGTCAGTCCTGACCTGATCAAGAATGTCCATTGCGGATTCATTCAGGGGGACAGGTCGCATTCTTTTGCTTTTTGAGTTTAGTGCTGGAATGCGCCAGACCTTCTGAGCCAAATCCATCTGGCTCCATTCAGCACATAATGCTTCATTCAAACGACAGCCAGTTGAGAGCAAGAATATTGCAATCCTGCAGGCAGGCCTGTTGGGATGAGTCGCCAACACCAATAACAGCCGTTGCAGCTGTGTTTCATCCATGATGTTCTCAACTTTGTTATCAGCGCTGAACAGGGACATCTTGGTGGCAGGGTTCTTATCAACTACGCCCCACTTGATTGCCATATTGAACACATGGCGGATCAATTTGATGAAGTGATCGGCAGTGGCTGGAGCCAATTTATGCACTTCTCGCAGGTCTGAGTGGAAATCAATCAGCTGTTTTGTGGTGATCCGATCCAGACGAATATCCCCGAAGGCCGGGAACAACCGCTGATTGAATCGCAGATGGTCCGTGTGCCATGAGCGCTTGCGGACTTTGCAATACGGTGCATATTGTTCTTCGACGAACTGGCGCAGGGTGGGTATCTGCTTTTCCTGCTTGCGCTCCATCGAGGGATTGGCTCCCTGACGGATCTCGGCCTTCTTATCAGCAGCAAGCTTCCGTGCCTGTGCCAATGAGATGTCGCTGGTGGGCCCAAGTCTTAGGTGTCTTGTTGTGCCACTTTCGTCTTTATAACGTAGGTAGTATGTACCGACATCGGCAGAGGTGGCACGGGCTTCGCAGTACAATCCTTTGACTTCAGAATCGCACCACTCCGTTCGGGACTTGCCTGGTTCACACTGCAGTGTTGAGATGAACTTCGGTGTTAATTGTATTACTGGCATATCTTTACTCCTTTTTTGCAAATTGATAATCAATAATTGGTTGCGGTGCCCCCGGACTGAGAGCTGCCGGTGGTTTGATTTTCTATTCGTTTATTCTGAATCTGATGCGACTGCCGCTGCCCTTTGGTAGCCTTACAAGTGGTGCAAGCTTTCTTTCAACGATAATGCTTAAAATTCGCCCAGTTGTTTTGTTGTGTTGGGATCTGGTCTCGTATAACCATGCTGACGGCAACAGAGTCTCTCCATCAAACGTGAGTTGACTGTTGAATAAAAAGCAAAGAGAGTATTCAAGGTCAGAAACAACACGCTTTACATCTGCAATATCAAATTTTGAAAATGCTTTATGCGTTGGGTCGATATTTAATTTGTAAACAGGATTGTTAGACTCGCTGTTATCGATCAGTTCAAACTCGTATTTCATTTTGGTTTCCCTTAAGACGGTAATTGAAAGCAGTTGTGCGGTAGCATGTAGTGCTGCCACCGGGATTAAAAATCCTCAGAAATATTTAGGCCGCTGACATTGGTGATCTCGATCCGACGCAATTTGCCGCGTGAGATTTCAACGTATATACCTTGCGTTTCCAGGCTGGCCTTCAGTGCATTTAAGCGTTTGGAAAGCTGGATGGGGTTCTGAGGCCAGTCTTTTGCATAAAGGCCGCGACTAGGTTGGTTGTCCTGCAGTTGTTCCAGAAGTAGTGCAGGCGTTCCAATCCATTTGTTGGTAGGCTGGTCAGAGACGAATTTGATTACGGCACTGGCTAGGCTGTTATCAAGCAGTGTGTCCAGTTGGGTTTCGTTGAGAATATGGGTGTAAACAGCTTGGACGGTACCTTCCGGAAATCCGATGGCCAGCTCCATTGCCGCAACCCACTGGCAAAACTCCAGCATTCTCTCCGGAAAGCTCACGATTGCATCTGGAAGCATTACCATGATTTTGCTGGCAAGATCGAGTAGGCCAGCGAAGATATCCGGCAGATCGTGCTCGAAATCCTTCAGCAGTTCAGCTTCATTGACACGCGCTGATCCGTCAATAGATTTGGTTCTCAGCGTCAAACAGCGCTGGGCGAGATCAGATTGCACCACGAACCCATGGATGCCGTTAAAGACGATTCCACCATGCAACGATTGGATGAACAGCCCGTCATTGGTATACAGCGCCCGTCCACTAATATTGCCGCCAGTCGAGGCGGTGCACAGTAGATCTGACATGGAGGCATTGAATGAGCGCACATTGTCGAATAGGGTCAGGTGACTCCCGTTCAGAATGACAGGCAAGTCACGGCTGTTTGCGGGAAATGCTTGGAGCTCCAGTGCACTTGGATCAATCAGGCTTTGTATCAAGCGACACAACAGACTTTTCCCCGTGCCCTGATCGCCCTGGATAACAAGGAAGACGTATTTTGTGCCCTTCGTTTTTGGGCTGCAAAGCGTGTAGGTAAGCCACGCAAGCAGTAAATAAAACTGAACTTCTGGCAGATTGATATAACGCTTGAGACGCTCCCAGTTGGGCGTGTCACTAGGGCGAGGCAGCGGCAATGCGATGGGCCGCTTTTGGAATACAGTTGGTGAACCTTGGTCGATAACTTTCACGCCATTAGCGGTCACGCGTATCCGTGTGTCGTGCTCATCACTAAGGGCGATCTCGCACCCGTCTTCAATCTTCGCGCATCGGTGCCACACATCAATGATCGGGCCTCGATGAGTGGCAAAAATGGACATTTGTTGTATTGCTTCCCGAATCTGGGGAAGATTGACTTGTCCATTTTGGTCGTACATCAGATTGACAAAATAGCCTTCAAATTGATCGCCGCCAATGAGCATGGCGACCGCATTTGACAGTGGATAGTTAAATAGCGCGAAGGGTTTGCCGTCCTTCGCTCTTGCCAATGTGAAGGGGAGACTGCTGAATCGCTCAGGCGTAGCGGTAGGTTCCTGACGGTATGTATCGTTACCGGCAACCATGTCTGGCATTTTGACTTGGCTGGCCGTGGCGACGGGTTCCGGGTTCAGTTTTGACTCGTCGCTAGCCGCAACCCCATGTGGCGCATGGGCTGGCGTAGCGGCGACGGGTGCGTCGATAGGATTTGAAAGTGTTTCTGCCGGACCTGAGGCTGCCGCCATTCCGAAATTGTTGTTAGCTTCTTCAGCCATATTAGCTTCCTCAAATTACAGATCAGTTGGTATTAGGGCCGGATGTCTTCGAGTGCTACTCCAAGAAATGGTCGGCTTCAATACCTATGCATTACATGTAATCGCGGAGCTAAAATTGAGGGATTTGATATCCAAACAAATCCTATATGTTACTGAAATATATGATGTTAAATATTTTACTTTTTTTTACTTGGTGAGATTACATGTAATCAAGCTGGAAACCGATAGACATAAACAGCGCATGGGAGCCCGGGTACATATAACGGTTTAATAGTTTGCGGTGGGTGTGCTGCGTTGAAGTGAGGACTGCAAAAAGGGGGATACACGGAAACGGGAACGATTGACCGAAAGGCTTTTGTTCGCCTTGTCCTGAGGATTAAAGCAGACCAGATGGCCGCCTTATGCGAAGCGGCTCAATCATCAATAAGCTAAGTTACTTTAGCTATCTGAAGGACCCGCATCCGTCTCTTCGTTATACTCGATATGGGGGCTGTTTTTTCTGGCTCGTTCGTTTTCATCGTTGCGTCGGTCAAGTAAAGCAAATCTAGGAACGTACTTATCGGTAACTGAGTCTAAGTTAATAGGTACATCTTTAGCTTCAGGCACCAATTTTTTCAAAGCAGCTCCCAGCCTAGTTATTTGTGTTGCTCTTTTTCCCTTTTCTTTATCATCATTACCTCTTGGTATAAACCCATAGTTATCGCTTAATGCAACAAGTAAACCATGAGACATGTTAGTAGCGCCGTTTTGTTTGCTCGTAAATTGTGTTTCTGAGAGAGAAACTCGTCTTATCACCTGATCTTTATTTTTTACGGTTATGAAATCATTTGGCCTAAGCTCTATCGTAATGTCAGTCCAAAACATTGATTTGGACAAATTATCAATTTTCTGAGTTTGCTCACTCTCTGGAGTAGTTTCAGATCCATCCTTTATCGTAGTGCTCGCTTCAGTCTTTATAATGTAGGGTTGAGATTTATCAAAAAGGGTTAACCCTAAGTTTTCTTCTGCCCAGTCATAAAAGGCAGACAAGCTGTATTTTTCTGACGTAAGCGTCATCTGAATTGGAACTTGATTAAGTGCACTGATATTCACCATGACAGTACGTAATGTGTGCAGTAACGTTTTTGCATAGTTGACGCGAGCATCAGCAACTCTTTGAACTGCCTCTAATTGACGTATTCTTTCATGGTGGTTTTCATTTTCCATTTCGTAATTGTGCAGAGCGACTTCCGCTTCCGAGTGAAACGCCTCAAGTAATTCAAGCAGAGTAATGCCTGGGGGTATGTACGTAACTCCCATGATAAGGGCGACAATTTCCTCAAGGTCTAAATAAGTGTCTTGACTAGTACTCATCGCTCTTTATCCCACGTAGTAGCTACTGTTTTTATAATATTGTTTCAAACATGTCATCCAGGGGCACCAGATGTCCGGGGTTTAACGGGATACATGATCTACACGGCTCATCAACATCATATGCTTGGAGTCAAGGCCATAGTTGATCCCGAGAAATCTGTGATTAGTTTTAGTTTCAATTCCACTCGACGCACCCGACGCCATCGACGCGAGCCATGTGCCATATGGGTTCTGGGCCGGCGTCGATGGCGTCGAGGCGTCGGGTGGCCCCAAAAATTTTCCCGTAGCCAGCCGCCCGGGTTCCATTTTCCCGGATTCCCGGCCCCTGTCAAATCCGCCCCCCCCTGACCCTGCCCCAGAGACCCCCGAGGTGGCGCACCCGGCCCGTCCCAGTGGGGTAGCCATGCCCGCCCCGGAAGTGCTGCACAGGCGGGCACTCTGGGGCAGGGGCGGCGGGAGTCGGGCTACGGGCGGGGCCAGCGGGGGCAGTCAGTCGATGGCTCGGAAAATCGCGAGCGCTTCCGGGTGTGAGTCTGCATAATCTCTCAGCAGGTAAAACTGGTCGCCACACGTCCATGCAAACTCTTTGTCATCTCTGAAACTCAAATGAGAGTAGGCTGTCAGGCAGGCCACAATCCCTAGCGCATCAGCAGAGAGCTCTCCGTCGAAGAAATTCATGGCACAGCTGACTTCAAACCTGCCCTCGATATCGGGTGCCATGTAAAAGCCACCATTGCCCAGCTGGTAGAACAGCCAATAGCCCCCGTTATAGGCAGGTGCCATCTCTCTGGCCACGTTGTAAACGAATGGCTCAAACAGCTGGGGAAAGGCATAGCCAAAGAGCTTGGCTGTCGTCGGTACTCGGTCGGGCGTTGCAATCAGGGTACGTGTTATTGCTGTCATGTTTATTGCTCCTTATAAATAGAAAAGCCCCAGAACGAGTCCAGGGCTTTGTTGGTGGGTGGGTCATTGGGTTAAGCGTTGTTGCAGGTATTGCATCAGGTAGGCTTCCAGCTGCCCTTCCGGATAATTCATAAATTCAGAATCCAGAATGGCGATGGCCGCATCCTCATACAGCTGCAGCCGGTCATCCTCTGGCCGGACCGTGGCCAAGTGCTCCACGGCTTTTTCCAGGCGAACGCCTACCTCCGGCAGATCCGGTGTAGTCATGGTGTGTTTCCTTTATCAGTAGTGGGTGTGGTTAAGCGGAGAGGTCCAGCGGGGTTTCAGCAGGCAAACCCGCAAAGCACTTCAGCTGGCATTCAATCAGCGCTAAGTCTTCATCCAGATCAAGGCAGTGATCCAGCAAATCGGCAATCATGCAGTCAAACATTCGGGTTTCTCCTTAAGCAGCACACAGCAATTTACCCCCGGGAGGAGGCAGGGCAGTGGGCTTCTGGTGGGCAAAATTAACTAAAACAACGAGTTAGGGTGTTGCAGGTAGGGCATTAACTTAATCTAACAGCCATAGAATTTTGGGTCGGTAAAAGCTCGGTGGAGGCCCCGTTGAGGTAAAGACCCAAGTGCAGTGGCTAGGAAAATCAAGGAGTTATGGCAAGTGCCTTTGATTGGAGCAACGGACAGAAGATCCGTACAAACCGGCGTTATGCGGCCTTCTTGCGTCCAGCCTCTGTCAGAGCGTACAGCCGGGTCTTACCGGGCACCCGCTGCACTAGGCCCTCTTGCTGCAGCACCGCCATCAGGAACCCGGCAGTGTTCACGCTCTTGCCTTTGAACAATGCCCGGAACTGGACGGAGGTAATCTGCGTGTGTCCATTGCAGAC
>JAUSPW010000468.1 GCA_030652635.1 Pseudohongiella sp.
GCTGGTTGTAAGTGCACTGCTGCTAGCCGCTGTGGGAATTCTGCCAGTCGATGCGAAAGCTGCGGATGTTGATGCGGTAGGCATCTGGCGATCACCGGACTTTACTCGCGTTGTAATTGATGTCAGCAAACGACCGGAATACAGTGTGTTTGTGCTGGAAGATCCGCACCGGGTAGTGATCGATATTCGTGATTCGCGCATGAATGCCAGCCTGCGAGACCTTGATCTGGATGGTAGTCAGGTTATCTCGATACGCAGCGGTTCTCGTAATGAAACGGATACCCGGATAGTGCTGGACCTGAGTGCTCCGGTAAATCCCAGCAGTTATTCGCTGCCGCCCAACGCCGAGCATGGTGAGCGACTGGTGGTGGATTTATATGATGCCAACACGCAGGCCCCGGCGCTTGCCCCTGCCAGTGCAGCACCAGCCCTGGTCGAATCTCCCGCGTCCTCAATGCCGGTTGTTGCCAAGATGCCGGCGCGTCGCAATATTGTGGTGGCCATCGATGCCGGCCATGGTGGTAATGATCCGGGTGCCATTGCACATGACGGTCGTTTGCGGGAAAAAGACGTAGCGCTGGCGATTTCGAGAGCGGTTGCTGAGCGAATCAAAGCCATGCCGGGCTTTGAGGCGGTCATGATTCGTGATGGCGATTACTACGTTCAGCTTCAGCAGCGTCCGCAATTGGCGAGGCAAAATCGGGCAGATATTTTTCTGTCGATACATGCCGACTCTCATTCCACCTCGCGTGCAGAAGGGGTAACTATTTACGCGCTTTCGCAGCGCACTGCAGAAGATGAAAACATCCGGCGAGTCACCGAAAAAGAGAACTCATCCGATTTGCTTGGCGGTATGTCAGGCGACACCAGTTTGCGTAATTTTGACGATGATTTGGCGTTAACCCTGCTGGACCTCTCGATGTCCTGGAGCATCGAACAAAGCATGGCGGCGGGCAGCTACATTCTGAATGCCATCGGCAATGTTGCAAAACTGCGCCGAGACGTGCCCCAGCAGGGCAATCTCTGGGTTTTGCGCTCGCCCGATATTCCTTCTTTGCTGATTGAAACCGGATACTTATCGAACCCCGCTGAAGCACGCAGATTGGCCAGCGCAGATTATCAGCGCACGCTGGCAGATTCGATTGTTCAGGGCGTCATGAATTATTTCTACGAAAGACCGCCGGAAGGCACGTTGATTGCGTGGCAGAAATCGACCAATCAAGGACCAGATCGGCAATACGTCGTGGGGCGCGGGGACAGCTTGTCACTGATCGCTCAGCGCCATAATGTCAGCCTGTCGCAGCTGCGTTCTGCCAATAGTTTACGTAACGACACCATTCATATTGGCCAGACATTGCGAATACCAGGCACCGGTCCGGCTTTGATTGCAGCCGTTACACCGCCACAAGTTTCTGAGCATACCATTGCGCGTGGCGAAACCTTGTCGGGCATCGCCGCGCGCTACAGCATCAGCCTCTCGCGCTTGCGGGAGGCCAACCACTTGCGCAATGATACAATCCGGGTGGGTCAGGTACTGGTCATACCAGGTTCCTGAACCCGGACTCCATTCTCGTCGCGCCTGAACGGCCCAATTCCGGATTCCAATGAAACGTATTGCTTTGCTCAGTCAGCGACTGGCTAACCAGATTGCGGCCGGTGAGGTCGTTGAACGACCGGCATCCGTTGTGAAAGAGTTGTTGGAAAACAGCCTGGATGCAGGGGCCGGCCGTATCGATGTTGAGATCGAACAAGGCGGCAGCAAACTCATTCGTATTCGCGACGATGGCCAGGGCATCAACAAAAACGATCTGGCGCTGGCACTCAGCAGGCATGCCACTAGCAAAATCGCTGATCTAGACGATCTGGAAAATATTGCCAGCCTGGGGTTTCGGGGAGAAGCACTTGCCAGTATTAGTTCGGTGTCGCGGCTGCAATTGATCTCCAGAGCGATGGACGCCGAAGATGCGGGTGGCTGGCTGGTGGAGGCCGAAGGGCAGTCGATGACAGCATCCCTGCGCCCGGCACCGCATACACAGGGCACCAGTGTTGAGGTGCGTGATCTGTTTTTTAATACCCCTGCACGGAAAAAATTCCTGCGCACTGAAAACACCGAATTTGCCCGAATTGATGAAGTGATCAAGCGCCTAGCGCTCAGCCGGTTTGATGTGGCGTTTACGCTGCGTCACAACCAGCGCACCGTCCATCAATTGCAGGCAGCGCGCAGTATTCAGGAGCGCCAACGCCGTATTGGTCTGGTTTGTGGCCCGGCGTTTCTTGAGCACGCGGTTTATATTGATATCGAAGCATCCGGTTTGCGGCTGTGGGGATGGGTCTGTTTGCCAACCTTCTCGCGCAGTCAGCCCGATCTGCAATACTTTTACGTGAATGGTCGGGTGATTCGCGACAAGCTGGTGTCGCACGCCGTCAAGCAGGCCTACCGTGACGTGCTGTTTGGTGGTCGCCACCCCGCTTTTGTGTTGTATCTTGAGCTTCAGCCCGCCTTGGTTGATGTCAATGTGCATCCGACCAAACATGAAGTGCGCTTTCGTGATCAGCGTCTGGTGCATGACTTTCTGTTTCGCTCGCTTCATCAAGCCTTGGCTGATGTGCGTCCGGATGACCATTTAAGTGGTCATCAGCAAGCCGGTGTTGCCATGGCAGATGAGGCAACTGGTCTGCATCAACAGGCCGTGCTTGGTTTTAGTGTGGATCCGGTGACCGGCGAGATTTTGTCAGCGCCTGAATTTGCCTTTGCTCAGGGATCGGCCGACATAAACCGCCCCGTGGGCAGCAGTGCTGCTGCAACTTTCCGGCAGTATTCTCAAGCCCCGGTATCACCCCGTGTCATGGCAGATCAAGCTGCGGTTTACCAGCAACTGGCCAGCGACGCTGAAATCCCTCCTTTGGGTTTTGCGATTGCCCAACTGCATGGCATTTATATTCTTGCCCAGAATCAGCACGGCTTGATTATTGTTGATATGCACGCGGCGCACGAACGAATCACCTATGAGCATATGAAAACCGCCTGTGATACCCAGAGTGTCAAGGCGCAACCGCTCTTGGTGCCGTTGTCCCTTGCGGTCAGTGAGGCAGAAGCTGATTGCGCAGAGCAGCAGGCCAACGCTCTGCAAGAGTTGGGTTTTGCTATCGAGCGGGTTGCCGCAGAGTCCTTGGTGGTGCGGCAGGTTCCCGTGATTCTTGCGCGCTCGAACATCGAACAACTGGTGCGGGATGTGCTGTCTGATGTGCGCGAACATGGACAAAGTGAACGTATCAGTGCCTATCGTGATGAGTTGCTGGCGACCATGGCATGCCACGGCGCGGTGCGCGCCAATCGACAGCTGAGTGCCACTGAAATGAATGCCTTGCTGCGTGACATGGAGCGCACCGAACGCAGTGGCCAGTGCAACCACGGTCGCCCGACCTGGGTCTATCTGTCGCTGGCAGATTTGGACAAACTGTTTTTGCGTGGTCGATAAATGATGACACTTGATTCGGAACGCTCGCCCGCCATCTGTTTGATGGGGCCTACTGCCTCGGGTAAAACCGCGTTGGCCATTGAGCTAGTGCAGCGCTTTCCGCTGGAAATCATCAG
>JAUSPW010000469.1 GCA_030652635.1 Pseudohongiella sp.
CCGATAGACCCAAAGCCTGCATGGACGGCTGGGGCTCGGTTTTCCTGAACATTGCACCCGACGGCTTGGCGCTGCCCTGCCATGAAGCGCGCATGTTGCCGGGGCTGGCATTCCCCAATGTGCGCAATCACGATGTGCGCAGCATCTGGTTTGACTCACACGCATTTAATGCCTATCGCGGCAACAGCTGGATGCCGGAGCCATGCCGTAGTTGTGATGAAAAAGAAAAGGATTTTGGTGGCTGCCGCTGTCAGGCGTTTATGCTGACCGGGGATGCTGCCAACACGGATCCGGTGTGCAGCAAATCCCCTCATCACACACTGATCACCGATCAGGTGGCCGTGGCGCAACGGCTGAATCTGCGTGAAGACGAGGTAAAACCGCTGATTGTGTTCAGGGATGACCGGAATTCAAGGCTATTTAGCTGAAGGCAGTCAGTACCTGCTTGCCTCTATTCAAGTGATCCTTTATCATCTCCCAAAACGGGAGATTTCTAAAATGCGCGTGATAGCCAAAAGGAGCCTGGTTACGTTCTGGCAACAACAGGGGCACAAAGACTCGCAAGGCCCATTGGAAAGCTGGTTCGACGAAGTCAGCATCGCTGACTGGGGCACTCCGCAGGATGTAAAAAACAAGTTTGGATCAGCCAGCATCTGTGGAAACAACCGCGTCGTTTTTAATATTGGCGGAAACAAGTATCGACTTGTTGTTGAAATTCAATATCAAGCCCGGATTGTGTGGGTGAAATTTATTGGTTCTCACACGCGATACAATCAGATTAACGTGGAGACAGTGAATGAATATTAAACCGATTCGTAACGACGATGACTTGACTGCTGCTTTTCAGCGTCTTGAACATGTATTTCAGGCAGAGGACGGTTCGCCTGAGGCCGATGAAAGGGACGTACTTGTCACGTTGATTGAGGCCTATGAAAACAAGCATTATCCAATTCAAATCGCTGACCCTATCGAGGCTATCAAGTTCCGAATGGATCAGGACGGGCTGACGCCTCGTGATCTGGAACCGTTTATTGGTCCAAGTGGCCGTGTCTCCGAGATTCTGAGTGGAAACAGAAAACTTAGTATCCGTATGATCAAGCGGCTGCATGTAGGGCTGCACATCCCATACAAGAGTCTGATGAGTGGCGTGGTAGCTTGAAACAGGTGGCAGCCAGGTTGAAACTGGCCAAAGGCAAAGCCATGGCAAAGATTCTGCGCACATGATTGCCGCAGCGCATCGTTGGCGATTCACAGACGGGTATAACTGATGCCTGCTACGGATGCGCTGGATCTGCGTCAGTTTCAATCACCGGCGGTACGTCATCTGGCATGGTTATGCCATGCGCCCCAACTGATACAAGACGCAAGCGTCTTCGAGCCTGCACGATATTTGCCCGAGAACTATCTCGCTATTCTTATGGCTTGGGACACACACCCGACAAACTGCCCTGATATCCTCAATTCACCCCCCCACTACCGGCTTGGTTATTACGTCGAGTCGCTTTACGCCTGCCTCATCACGGACTTGCTGGGCTGGACAATTCTGGCAAAAAATCTGCCGGTTCGCGCGGGCGGCACAACTCTTGGAGAGCTTGATTTTGTGCTCCACAACCCGCACACCAACGCGGTTGAACATCACGAAATTGCGATCAAGTTCTATCTGGGATTTCCGGGCAGTGCGGCGCACTTGCCTGGCTGGTACGGCCCCAATCCAGACGACCGCCTCGACATCAAAACTGCCCGCATGCTCGGCCCGCAAACCCGGCGCGCGCTGCTGCCAGAAACGCTGGACGTGTTGGCTCAGCATGGTATTGAGGCACCGGCAATCACCCGCGTGTTTATGCCGGGTTATTTGTTTTATCCGTGGATGCAATCGTCAGGCACTGTGGCACCTGACATGGTGGCACCTGACAAGATGGCACCTGACGTGCCAGCGCCTGCCAGTTGTCCTGCACACCATCTGCGTGGCCGATGGCTGGCGTTGGACAAACTTGGCAACATTGATACGGACACATGGGTACCGCTGATAAAACCATCCTGGTTGGGGCCTTACATTCAACCGCAGTCACCTGATCGCACCCACACAACAGACGCTTTGACTGACATCATGACTACACAGACGCCGCGATTGTTTGCGACCTTGCGGCGCGACCCGACCACCGGCCTGTGGGTAGAAACTGATCGTATGTTTGTTGTGCCATCGCAATGGCCAGGCAAAACGCAATGTTCGCCAACAGACAGAGCCAGATCCATCCGCTTGTTATAGTAATTTGCTCATTAATGTATGCACACCTTTTGCGTCGCATACATTAAATCACTTTGCTACAACCGGAGTCATGCATGAACAACTTCCTCAAAACCTGTCAATATCCAGTGTGGTTTACGCTACTGTCCCTGTTTTTGATGACCACGCTGGCGGCAAGTGCACAAGCTGCACCTGCGGCCAGTTTTGCTGTCATACCAACGGGCAACAACAACAGCCTCACCTTGTCAGCCTCGGTATCAATTGCGGATGCCGATATTGGCAAAGATGGACATTATTATGTTGGTTTTAACTTTAAGAACGACTGGTTGTTTTTAACACCGGTTGGTTGGGTTGCGCACAGCAGCGGCCCCCTACCCGCATTTCAGAGCAGTCCGCTGGTGAGTGGATCAGCCGTGATAGTGGCCAATGCTGATGTCACCCAGTATCCAGGTGGACAGCTTTATCTGGGTTACGGCCTGACTGAAGATGACATGCGGAACAACAACAAATACGCACACGTCTACACTGTGCCCGCAAACACGGTTGATGAAGGCCAGCCAAAAGGACCTGCTGCGGTGCTGTTGGGCACGTCCGGCAACTTTGCCATTCTGGCCAAAACAGCTGTATCAACTGTGCCACAATCTGCAATTACCGGTGATGTGGCGGTCAGCCCGGCGGCGACGACCTTCCTCACTGGTTTTTCATTGACTCTGGTCGGCACAACATCCGCAACGTCCACACAAGTCACCGGCGCGTTGTATGGCGGTGACATGACGCCTCCAACAAGCGTCAACCTGACGACAGCGGTGCTGGACATGCAAGCGGCATATACGGACGCTGCCGGCCGACCAACACCTGACTTTCTTAATCTGGGTGCTGGAAACATCGGCGGTTTGACATTGGAAGCAGGTTTGTATAACTGGGGAACTTCGGTTTTTATACCGGGCGATGTGACCATTTCCGGCGGTGCCAATGATGTCTGGATATTCCAGATTGCCGGCGATCTCAGCACCCATGCCAACAAGCGCATCACCCTGGCAGGCGGCGCACAGGCTAAAAACATATTCTGGCAAGTAGCGGGTCAGGTATTGCTTGAGTCAGGTAGCCACTTTGAGGGCAACATCCTTTCACAGACCGCCATTATTCTGCAGACAGGTGCCTCGCTGTCAGGCAGAGCGTTGGCACAAACCATGGTCGCACTGGATGGTGCTACTGTCGTCAAACCAGCCATGTAAAGGCATTATCAGGAACCGCTCGAAGGCATGGCAACCCGTGCACGAGCTTATCAAGACGTTAACAACCGCCGGTTTGACTTCACGTCATCACCGGCGGTTCTTATTGGATAACAAGCAGACTCCATAACATCAGCACGGGTGTTCAACAACAGACTGGACTCAGGCGCACCGGCCGTTTAATCTCCCTACAGGTTTTGTTTACAAGGAGGCTGAACATGACACCGCACGCACTCAACATTTTGCTGATGGCACCATTTTTGGTTGCTTGCGCCACGCAGGCACCACCGGAACGCGACAATATTCCGCGGCGGTTGGCGGAAGACCTGGCGGGTGGGCAGATTTATGTCGATCTGCCCGATGGATTCCCAACGATCACGCTGCCCGACAACATCCTGACTGACGGCGGCCTGGACCGGGGCTCCGCCATGACGCTGATTCTCAAATCAGAATTGTCCACAGAGAGGATGGAAACAGCAATGCGCACTGAATTGGTAAGGTCGGGGTGGGTAGCATTTAATAACCGCCCCATGCCGCAACGTGGGGGTTTTGTCGGCAACACCACGCCATCTCAGGGACGTTTTTCTGACAATCAATTTTGTCACGACAGTTACGGCATGATGTCGATTAACGCCAGAAGTCGACAAGGAATTTACAATCGCCTTGCATTGGATTGGAACTATAGTACCAATATGTCGGGCCTGACGTGTGCCCAGCAAATTGAACAACGTCAGGGCGCAATGTCCAGCGTTAATCCCATGGCCGGACTCAATGGGCAAATGCCTGTTCTGGAACTGCCCGCGGAAAATCGTAGCGTGAGATTCCGTCCGCCCTTTGGTGGCGGAGGTATATCCAGCTCTGGCAACGTCTTTACAACACAATCCCCATTGCACCTGGATTGGTCTATGGCCGAGATCAAACGCTGGTTTGCCCGTCAACTGGAAGAACAGGGGTGGGAGCAGGATGCGTCGTGGGAAGGCGAGCGAACTGCGGGCAGCACCTGGGACAAGCGCGACGATGATGAGACCGAGCTTATTGGATTGCTGGATATAACAAAAGTCGAAGACAACACCTTCCATCTGCGCTTTCGTCTTTCTTACAGAAATCAATAAAATAAATCACATCTGTATGCCAAGGAGACTCACATGAACCGGAAACTGCTGCTGGCAACACTGTTTTTCCTGATCCCCCTCGCACAAGCAGACACTGAATTTACAGATACCATTCCGCTTGATCTGGCAAAAGCCTTGCTGAGTATTGGCAATACAATCAGTGTTGGCATCTACAGTGATGTGTTGGACGATTTTCCCGCGTTTGAGATGCCCTCCGGGTTTAATGTCCTTGGCAGTCTGGATCAGGGCGTCATGCAACGGCTTGTGCTGCAGACAGATATGGCAGCACCACAAGCCAGACAAGCACTGCTCACAACACTGACCGAAAACGGCTGGCAGGAGCTGCAACGCCCGGATGAGGCAGTCATGCAGCCCAGGGGGTTTGTGCCCGCCGGCGGCGCGTCGCCGCCAGTGATCCCGTCAAATATCTGCCATGACGAGCATGGCATCATGAACATGATCATCACGGCAGGTGACAACGGCAATTATGTCACTCTGCTTAAAAATAGCGGTATGACACGCGGGGCACTGGACTGCGCCGAGCAAAACCAACAACAAGCGCGGAACCCCGGCATGCGCGCCATGATGATCGGTGGTGTCACCGCACACCTGCCAACGCTGCACTTACCGTCGCCAACCGGCAGCCCTCTGGGACAACCAAGGGCAACATTTATGTCGGGTTCCAGAAGCTCAGGTTCGCCCAATGATTTTGAAACCCAAAGCCAGGTGGCCATCGATTGGGACATCGAGAGGCTCTATACATTTTTTGCTGAACAACTGGATGAGCAAGGCTGGGCAGAGGATTCCGCCTGGAACGGCACCATTGCAGCCGGAGGCAACTGGACAAAAACCACCGACGACAATCTCGACCTGATTGCGATTCTCAGCATGGTGGAAACCTCAGCAGACAACTACGAGTTAAAATTGCGGGTGTTATCACGCGGCGAACAGCGCCCACTGCGATGACATCGAGTCCAAAACAGTGGGTGCTTTTTTTACAGAATCGCTAATCCGCAATCGCAGCCGCACCTGCCAAAGACACCTGTTCATCCTCAATGCCCCGGGCACCGCTTGAGGTTATCGCGCCAATGCGCTCACCATTCAACACGACCGGGACACCGCCAGCAAAGGTGACTCCCCCTTCCACCTCAGCAATTTCGCCCGCCTGCAACCTGCGACCATATTCCCCTGAGGCTAAACCGGTTGCCGTCACTACCCGCGCTTTGCTCAAGGCGATGTCATAGGTACGTGCCGAGGCACCATCCATGCGGTGAATCATTACCGGAACACCCGCTGCGTCAGCAATGACGATAGTAAGATTCCAGTTATTGGCCCGAGACTCGGCCAACGCCGCCGCCATTGCCCGCTCAGCCATTTCGTAGGTCAGCGCAGGAGCGTCCTGCGCAGAAGTAACACCTGAAAGTCCCAGGCTGCACATCAGTGCGATTCCCGACAGAAGTTTCTTTACCATTTTTATTTCTCCTTACGCCAGTGAGGCCCTTTAGTGAGCCTTCACTATGCCATCATAAATATTTAGCATCAAATTAATGGCGTCGGTTGATTGCCTCC
>JAUSPW010000477.1 GCA_030652635.1 Pseudohongiella sp.
CCGATACGACCCCGATACCCGGTCTCACCGCAGCGTTCGCAGCCTGTGCCTTTGCGTGCCATAGGAAAATCACTGGCGTTGACGTGCAACACTTGTGCTTCATCCGGCGTTAGCGTGTGTGGTTTGGCGCAGTGATTACAGATACGGCGCACCAGACGCTGTGCCTGAATACATAACAGGCTGGAGCTGATCAGATAGGATTCCACACCCATATCCTGCAGGCGTGTAATCGCTGCGGCAGCATCATTGGTATGCAAGGTTGAAAACACCAAGTGACCGGTTAACGCAGACTCAATGGCGATATCTGCGGTTTCGTGGTCCCGAATCTCACCCACCATAATGACATCCGGGTCCTGACGCACAATCGACCGCAGCCCTGCAGCAAAATTTAAACCAATGGCCGCATTTGCCTGAATTTGAGTGACACCTTCCAGTTGATATTCAACCGGATCTTCAACGGTGATGATCTTGCTGCGCTGGTTATTAATTTTTTCAAGCGTCGCGTACAAGGTGGTCGTTTTACCGCTGCCGGTAGGTCCGGTGATGAGAATCATGCCGTGCGGCTGGTTGATCAGGTTCTGGTAGGTCGAGAGTATGTTTTCCGGCATGCCCAGTTGCTGCAGGCTGACGGCGGTGTCGCTGCGGTCAAGAATACGCAACACAATTGATTCGCCATGAACGCCGGGCAAGGTGGAAACACGCATATCCAGATTTCGGGAACCCAGTCGGTAGTCAATTCGGCCATCTTGTGGCAAGCGCTTTTCGCCGATATCAAGACGCGCCATCAACTTTAAGCGCGAGGCCACGGCGGTGCTGATGCGCGCGGGCAAGCGGTCCAGGCGCTGCATGATGCCATCCACCCGGCATCGAACATCCAGGAATTCTTCGCCAGGCTCAAAATGTATATCACTGGCATTCAGATCAAGCGCACGCGCAAACATGTGGTTAACAAGGCGAATGATCGGCGCTTCGGATGCCAGGTCTTTGAGGGCTTCGTCATCCTCAAAACCAGAAACCATCAAATCATCGGTGCCGGCATCGATGGTGGGCGAGAGCTCCGCGCGCCAATGCCTGAGCAGGCGTTTGACCTCATCCGCTTGCGATGGCCGAAAGCGTACGCCAACATCCACTACAAAACGGATACGGCTACGCAATTGACTGTCGGGCACATTTTCGTAGACCAATTCTTTTGAAACTGCAAAGTCCAAGGCAGGCGCAATGCCGGCAGGCTCCAGCAACTGAGTGAACACCGACAAGGTAACGGGAGGCTGTGTCATGCTTCACTCCTCCGATTGGGTGCTTGTGGTGAGACGACTAAAACCCACAACGGTTATCTCACCGATGTACTGATTGCGGTTCCTTCTTAGATCAAGACTGCTGACACCCAAGAAAGGCTCAGACTGCTTCAGCGCATTAAGAAAGCGCAGCATGCTGTTTTGATCACCAAGTGCAAACGACATCGTCTGCTCTACCATCAACCAGTCTGCTGAAATATTGGATTCAGCCAGGCTAACGGAGGTAATGATCAGCCCATTCTCGGAGCCAATTTCCCGAGCTTGTCTTTGGATAGCCGCTGCCAAAAGCGCTGCAGAACCCGCAGTGAACAAACTGGATTCAATGTCTGACAAACGCTGTTCCGCGTCTGCTCTGCGTTGCGCCCAGCCATCAGCACCATCAATCAAACGCTGTTCTCTGTCGATATCTGCGCGCAGGTTCTCGATCTGCAGATTGCGTGAACGAAAAACGTCAAGCAGCGCAGGTACACCATTGGTAAGCAGGAATACCACGGCAACAAAAGCCGCCAGACCCAGTATGCGCTTTTCTCTTTGTAACAATGGCCTACGCACGGCGACCTCGGGCAATTTTCGCAACAAGGACATCAGCGACGCTCCGGGAAGTGCCATTCGCGATAGGCTGAGAAATTGACGGTGCTTAATCTGAGTTCGATAAAGTAACGGTTATTATTGGTGGCCCGCGCAAAATCGACTTCGGTAAACATCGGGTTCTGTTCTAGTTGCTCAAGGATATTCTGTGGATCCGGGCTTTCTCCCTCTATGCTCAACAAACCTTCATCAAGCTCAAAAGCACTCAATAGGCCTGGGTTGATCACAGGCTGCAAGGTTAATAACACTTCCGCAATATCTTGATCAGGGAACTCAGTAAACGCACCCCAGTTATTTTCAAAATCGCGTACAACGGCCTGATCAGCACGGGCAACTGCTGAGAGTGCCTGTGTCCGTGACAAGGCCGCATCAAGGCGAAGCAGCTGAAATGATTGCCATACAAACGGTAAACTCACCACCAGCACTGCCGCCAATGCTACCTTCAGGATGTCCTTGCGCAAGCGGCCTTGTGCGAGCTGGTGCCTTGCTGCCAAGGCCGCCTCTGGGAAAACCCCTTTTACGGCAAGCCTGGCCAAGCTGTTTAAGTGCGCGGTATGTTGAGATGCATGCAATGGGTCACTCTGTAGCGCGTTTGCACCCAGATAATCCTGCGCCGATGCCAGAAAAAGCTTGTGCGGTGCTAACAGACTCTCACCGCGCTCCTGCATGAATTTTTCCCGCAGTTCGGGTACCGCCATATCCATGGCCGTGCACTGCAAGCAAGTCAGAACACCCTGTTGGTTATCTTGCAACGCAGTCGTCAGTTGTTGGTCGCAGTCTTCAACCGATGTCAGCAAATTATCTGCTGCACTCATTTCTGACTCAGCGGCACCCAGTCGATCGGAAAACAAAGCAATGCGAGGCATAATTGATGCCAGAAAAATTTTGTGATCGGAAAACGCTTTGAATAAACGCTCTGCCCGCTCAACAGGTAGCCACGTCGCAAGCCCAGTCTGAACCGAGGGCAGCGGCCCTTGTTTTAAGCTTGGGATAAATCCGACATTTAAGGCCTGTTCAAACTCAGGCAATACTGTCATGGCCTGAAGTAACAACGCTGAGCGCTGCAAATCCAGTCCGGCAGCAGGCAAGTTTGCTTCGCTGATGTAAAACTCTGATGGCGGAAGCAGTAGCACACAGATTTTTTCAGGATGGTTGTTATCCGATAACAATTGTGCGGCCGCGTCCGCCAGTGTTTTTTCGTCGTATCGGGTTAAACCCAAGGGGCTCTGCCCGGCAAGGTCAGGTGATATAGCGATGCGCACGGAGCGTCTGGTGTGCAAGTCAATCAATTGATCATCAAACACCATGAGCGCAATGTTCACTCGACTGGCGATCGATACACAGACATTGGCATTTTGGGCGAGTCTGGCACGCAGCGCCTGCAGATATTCGCTCACTGTGCTCAGATTCATTAAGGGTTCCCTGTTGTTTTAGTTGCGTGCTGCCGGATTATACGCAAAAAATCCAAGGATTCCTTTGCCAGTTATGCGTCAAGGCACACGATACACAGCAGTGAGACGCTGTGTCTGCGTGAAAAGTTTGTTCTGCCCTTAACGTTCCCTGTGTACGCGGTTTCGCCCGTTTTCCTTTGCTTTGTAGAGGGCCTTGTCTGCTCTTTCAAACAGTGAGTCAGTGCTGTCTTCGCGCACCGCTTCAACCACCCCAAAGGACACTGTGATCTGAATTTGCCGCTCTTTAAAATGAAATGGGATGGCCGCAATAGCCAGTCGCAATTTGTTCAACACGTGTTCTGCGTCGGCGGGACGGGTATCTGGCATGATAATCACAAACTCTTCACCACCGTAGCGGCCGATAAAGTCTTTGTCTCGCAGGCGAGATGCCAGTTCGCGAGCAATAATTTTGAGAACTTTGTCGCCTGCCAGATGCCCGTAGCTGTCGTTGATGTTTTTGAAAAAGTCGACATCCGCGACTGCCAGGCAAAGCGAGCGATCTTCATCCCTGCGCTCATGACTTGCGCCTTGCTGCCATTTTTCCAGTAACTGACGAACGCGCTGATTGTAGGCTTCGCGATTAGGCAATTCTGTTAAGGTGTCTTTGGTGGCACTTTCCTGCTGGCGAGCCAAATTCAATCGCAGTTCCTGCGACTCATTTTCTAGCGAGGCTATTCGCTCAGTTAAGGCTCTCATCTCCGCAGACAGCACTGTGTCTTGCTGCGATCTTTGAGATTTAAAACCATCCAGTGAATTAATGATGGATCCAATCTGACTTTGAACAGAACTTTTTAAGGTTTCCAGATCGGTATCTGAGCGCTCAACCGCTGTTTTAATACCCTGGATTTGAGCGCGGACACTGGCGTCCATTTCCGCGTCAGCCGCCGTGCTTTCGTCCGAGTAGCGCTTGGAGCTGTCTACAAATGCCTGCACTTGTGCAAGGCTTTCGGTCACCTCACTTAGAAAACCCTGAAATTCAGCACGTTGTTCATCCGCCGCATTTCTAAGGACTTGCAGTATCTGCTCAAGAATTGCGACAAAATCGTACCAATTCAGGCCCTTGATTACGCTGCGTCTGATCGATTCAACCAGGCTTACCGACTCTCCGGTTATGTGAATAGACTCAAGAATGCGTAACAACAGTGGTTCAACATGCCCGGCGATATACGAAAAGGCTGGCTCGGCCAGTCCTGAGCGATCTCTGATCAGCTCGCCTTCTATGCCCTCTGGCTCCTCTTGTTCTGCCGTGACTTCATGAGCCCTCTCTGCCTGCAGGTCCAGATCCTGCTCATGGTCTTGCTCAAGAGCATCATCTTCCGGCCTCGGGCTATCCGCTGACTTTACTGCGTCACGAGAGAGGGACGCATTGACCACATTAATTGCCGGTGCGGGACTTTTTGCGCCTGATTCGGCGATAGCTTGACTCGAGTCCGCAGATTTATCGGATATAACAGAGGATCGCACGTCTGCTTGGTCTTCAGCAGGCCTATCGCTGGCATGCTCTCGTGTATTCGCTGGTGGCGGGACAACGCCAGGGCTGACATTTACAGCAGCACTGTTGCTTTGTAATGGGATGTCGTTTTTGCTTAAAACCTGTGGATCTGAAATGTCTTGATCTGGGTTGGTTGAAAACAAGCGTTGCCAGAAGCCTTTGCCCGCGGCGCCAGCACCTTGTTGCTCCTGACTGGCAAGCAGAACTTGAACAGACTCTCTCAACAGATCAATAAACTGCTTGATCAGGCCGGCGTGTTGTTGTGGATCTTCAAGTCGGGTTTGCAGTCCGCTGGAAAACTTTT
>JAUSPW010000479.1 GCA_030652635.1 Pseudohongiella sp.
TGCCTGACTTATCGCTCTTGCCTGACTTATCGCTCTTGCCTGACTTGTCGCTCTTGTCTGACTTGTCGCTCTTGCCTGACTTGTCACTCTTGCCTGACTTGTCGCTCTTGCCTGACTTTGAATCTTTGGTGGAGTTTTTGCTTGAGCTGGAATTGTGGCTGCTGGAATAGCTGCTGCCTTTGTTCTTGCTGCTGGAAGCAATGACGTCTACGCTTGCCAGCGTCAACGTGAGGACTGCCGCAGTAATCGCGACGGCGGAAAAAATCTGTTTCATGGCGTTGTTCTCCCATTGGATCCACAGGAACCAGTGAATGAATCGTCAGCTAATACACGGCTCTCGAGTAAAAATACCACAGAGCAAAGACGATCGGACGAATGTACACCTGAATTGTACCCCTGTTGACGTGAGAGTACAGGATCAATTCGGGTAAAAAGCGGGTAGCTTTGATTGATTCGGACAAAATGGCCACTAATTCTGAAGCTGTTCAAATCTGTCGACGTTAGCAATATGGCTGGGTTATGCTTCGGGGATTGTGACAACTTGAGTTCATGACAAATATGAAATCCGATAGTTCTGTTGACAACCGTCTTTTGAGCGCCGCCGGGCGCCAACTTATTGTCTTCACTGTTATCGCGCTGCTCGCTGTTGCTGCACTGATGTTTGCTTTGAACTGGCTGGCGGGCTTGACCAGCAGCACGGCTGGCGGCTCGCGCACTGCAGTGGACCTTGAAGCGAATACGATTACCACCTACCTGCGCGATGAACCTCCCCAAATGAACAGCATGATCGCCACGGATGCGGTCAGTGGCATGATCTTGAATCATGTCATGGAAGGTTTGCTGCGGTATGACCAGTTGGGCAATCTGGAGGGTGGAGTTGCCGAGCGCTGGGAGCAGAACGGTAGCGAAATTACCTTCTCTCTGCGGGAAGACTCGCGCTGGAGTGATGGTCAGCCTGTTACCGCCCATGATTTTGTGTTTGCCTGGCGCAATGCGGTATCCCCTGCCATAGGCTCTCAATACGCATTTATCCTTTACCCCATTCTGAACGCCGAAAAAATCAACAATGGTGAACTGCCGATAGACACGCTGGGTGTGCGCGCTGTCGATGACCGTACCTTGCTGGTGACGCTGGAAACGCCTATTGCCTACTTTGATCGGATGGTGGCGTTTGTGACGTTCCTGCCAGCGCGCGAAGATTTTTACACCTCGACCAACGGCCGTTACGGCGCAGATGCTGATGAGATGTTGTACAACGGCCCTTACATCATGACGAGCTGGGTACATGGTTCCAGCATGCGGCTGGAAAGGAACCCTTATTACTGGGATGACAACCGCGGGCGCATTGAAGCGATCAATTTTGCCCATATGACCTCAGATCCCAATACGCTGTTGAATTTGTTCAAAGACAAGCAGATTGTGATGGCTGACCTCGGGGCAACCATGCTTGAGGAGGCGATGCTGCAAGGTTGGCAGATCCAAAGCTTCCAAGAAGGCACGGTGTTTTTTATCGAATTCAACCACCGTGATCAGCGCCTGACGCGAAACCTCAATTTGCGCAAAGCGTTTTATCTGGCGCAAGATTCGGGTGAACTGGTCAATCGGGTGATCAAGTTGCCAGGGTATCTGCCCGGCGAGAGTCTGTTCCCTGGGTGGTTGCGCGGCGTTGAAGATTCTCTACGCGATGAATATCCCGCACCGATCTACAACCGCAATATCGAACTGGCGCGTGAACACCTGCAAATGGCATTAAATGAACTGGGTCTCGAGCGGTTGCCACAGATGACCTTGTTGACTGGAGATACCCCGACTGCACGCATGCAGGCTGAGTACTATCAGGAAGTCTTCAGAAGTAATCTGGGCATTGACGTGATTATCGATGCCCAGATTTTCCGGCAGCGCCTTGAAAAAATGACCTCCGGCGAATTTGACATGGTGATGGCAGGTTGGGGGCCGGACTATGACGACCCGCTGACCTTTGCAGACCTGTTCTCATCCTGGAATCTCAATAACCGCGGACGTTACGCCAGTGACGCACTGGATGCTCAGGTGCGTATCGCTCAAAGCTCCCTGGATACCACAGAGCGAATGAACGCTTTTGGCGAAATCCAACGGCTGATCTACGAAGATGTCGTTATAATTCCTAATTACGAGCGCGGTTACGTGTATGTCACCGATCCTCGCCTGCGTGGTTTGGTCCGCCGGGTCATTGGTGCTGAGATCGATTTCACTTACGCATGGATTGAGGAATAACACCGTATGTGGAGCTACACCGTCAAACGTATTTTGCAAGGCATTGTCACCGTGTGGTTTATAGCCACTGCCACTTTTCTTGCGATGCATAACGTGCCTGGCGACCCGCTGTCCAGCGACCGGGCGACCAACGCGGCCATCCGTGCCAATCTTGAAGCCCGGTATGGTCTGGATAAACCCTTGTTTGAACAATACCTTGTGTATATGGGCAACATGATGCGCGGGGATTTTGGTATTTCCTTTACCCAGCAAAATCGTGAAGTGAATGACATCATCCGCGAGCATTTCCCGGTATCCGCGACACTGGGTGTATTGGCGGTGGTATTTGCCGCGCTGGGCGGCATATTGATGGGCGCGTTGACGGCGCTTTATCGCAACCGGCTCCCGGACTACATCATCATGTTTTTGGTGATTATGGGTATTTCAGTCCCCAGCTTTGTGTTTGCCGCATTGGGTCAACTCTCACTGGTTAACCTGAATGCCATGATGGGGTTTTCGGTTTTGCCTGTCGCTGGCTGGGGTACGGTTTCACACATGTTGCTACCGGCACTGGTGCTGGGCTTGGGCACTATGGCCTACCTCACACGCTTGATGCGATCCTCCATGCTGGAAGTGATCAGTTCTGATTACGTGCGTACCGCCCGCGCGAAAGGTGTGCCACCGGCTCGCATTTTTACGCGTCACCAGCTGCGAAACGCGGTGATGCCAGTCATCACGGTATTGGGGCCAGCAATTGCGTCGATTACCACTGGAGGTTTTGTGGTGGAGCTGGTGTTTGCAGTGCCCGGTCTGGGTCGCTATTTTGTGCAGGCGGTACAGCAACTCGACTACACCGTCATTATGGGCACCACCGTGTTTTACGGCGCATTTCTGGTCTTTATGGTGATCCTTGTGGATCTTGTGTATGGCTGGATTGACCCGCGGGTCAGGTTGAAGTGAGGCCCGACGTGACTAATCAGACTGTATCAAACACTCAGACTGTCGCGCATGCGCAGCCCATCAGAACCTTGCGCCCGGTTGATATTGAGGCGTTGCCGGCATCGGCGCCGACC
>JAUSPW010000480.1 GCA_030652635.1 Pseudohongiella sp.
AGCATGCAGACTCGTGGCACTGATATCACCAAATTCTAATGCACTGCGCCCCTGATACAACGACCCAATAGCATGGGCGGCATCATAAATAACCTTCAGATTATGTTTCTTGGCGATCTTGTCTATTGCGTCAATATCGCAGGGATTGCCAAACACATGCACCGGCATGATTGCTACTGTGTTCTCAGTGATCAGCTCTTCTATTTTAGCTGGATCCATGTTGAGCGTATCAGGATCAATATCACAACACACGGGTGTACAACCTTCCCATTTAACTGCGCTGAGAGTGGCGATCCAGGTAAATGCACTAATGATTATTTCACCCTTCAGCTCCAGAGCTTTTATCGCCATCTGCAATGCAATTGTGCCGTTGGTTACCGTGACGAAATTGGGAACTGCTAATTTTTCACATAGTTCTTTTTCAAACTGCTGGACCAATGGACCATTATGGGTCAGTATTCCTCGATCCCATACACCTTTCAAAATTTCAACATATTCATCCAATGGTGCAAGAGACGGTTGTGTTACAAAAATATTTTTACTCATTTACTGGTAGCTCATTGGCAATTTTCTTAAAGGTATAAAGCAGATTGGCCTGCAAAATATTAGCGCGATACTCACTTCGAATTCGTTCATCTGTAGGGTTAGCAATCAGCTCCGCAAAATACTTCAGTACGTTCTTGAAGTGATCATCGACCTCTATTTTTATTAACTCTGTACCAGCTTGGGTTTCCAAAATAATCTCTGGCACATAGTCAGGTCGTGCGGTAAACAAGCGATTTGTTGTTAATCGACCTTTACTCCCCCACAGTTCAACACCACATTGGTAAAAGTTGTCAAAACCAAACGCTACTTGCGCTGTTACCGGGGTACTTAAGTGCTTGATAGACCCAGAACCCCATGTATCAAGATTCTTTTCCAAGTCAAAATTAAGGCTTGCACTGGAAACTTCAATGTCGGTACCCAATACAAGACTGGAAATCTTCATCATGTACGCCGCTGCGTCCAGTAACGCACCACCACCTAAATCATTGCTATAACGAATATTGCCTTCATCCGGGAATGGCGGAAACCCAAAGGACGCTCTCATCACTCGAAGATCGCCGATCGCTTTTGAATTGACTAGTTCCAATAAAGCATCTAGTTGTCTATGGAATCGAAACTGGAAATTTTCCAACAAAACCAAATTACGTTCTTGCGCAAGCAGCACTAGCTCTTCTACTTCGGATGCAGTGCAGGCTAACGACTTTTCGACCAATACATGAATGTTCTTTTCAAGTGATTTCTTTACCCATTCATAATGCATACTGTTCGGCAAAGGAATGTAGATAGCATCTATGTCGCCCGAGTTTATCAACGCCTCATAACTACCAAATGCTTTTGTCTGAAATTGTGCCGCGCATTCAATTGCTTTCTCCAGAGTTCGACTGGCAACTGCTGTCAATACAAAAAGCTCAGGTAATGCCTTGATTGCAGGAATCACTGATCTTTTCGCTATACTTGCAACACCTAAAACACCTATACGAATCATATGCCAATTTCTCATTACACAAACGAAACCGCAGCCAAGAGACTTCGAGCTTGAATATTCAAATAATTATTAAACTTTAAAAAAACGTATAACTGATTCAACGTCATCCAGATGAACTTCTCTGGTAATTCTATCGGGATGTCATCACCGACGACGACAATCATGTTTCTGTTTTGTTCATGGTAAAAGCGTCCACCCTCCTCCGACTGCAAACTGTCATAAATTATTTGCTCGGGACTAATACCGATGACGTAATCCAGAAAAGGCACTTGCCCTTTTTTTGAATCACGAAAGTTACCCGTTAGGCACTGCACAGTAGGAGCGAGTTCGACGATATCGTGGTTGCCGCACTCAAGTTTGACCTGAACCGCAAAATGAACAACGTTATCAATTAGTTTAACTATAAACGCACAAATGCCCATTTGTGCGGGCTGGATCATGGGCTGGCACCACTTGACGACCTCTCGATTGCTAATTTCAACTTGAATAGGCAATACATTGAAAAATTTTGAGTCTTCGTGGTAGATCTTTTCATCCGAGAAAATCCACTTATCTAACTGTTTTAATGGAACCTTTGTGACTTTTAAATCATATGTACTCTTGTAGTGAGTTAGATATGAGATTACTTCATCAATTTTGGTAATTCCTGTATCTGATGACAAAGCCGAAGTAAGCATCTTTGACTTTATCGGCGAGCTTTCTTCCAGGCTTTGCAGGCAAGCAAAAACGTTAACCGATAAGCTATCAAAATTCCCAAAGCTGATGCCTGAGATGACTGTACGACTGTCCATATTCACTACATCATCGAATTGCATCAGTCTTTTAATTTGACCAAGTGTCAGCCAGACAAAATTAGGCTTTATCTCAATATCACCATGCACTGTGATGATAATATTTCTGTTGCGCTTTCGAAGGAACCTTGCGCCTTGCTCTGATTGCAATTGATCCAAGAGCACTTCACTGGGTTTGACTCTCTGAAAATACTCTAGATAGTCAGGCTGTTTACCTTTATGAACTTGCGTATAGTTGCTTCTTGTGGCTTGTAGTGTTGGGGAAAGTTGAACTTTATTTATATTGCCTGGCTCAATTTTTGCCTGCACAAGAAAATGTAAAATCCCATTTTTTTCTTGTGTGATAAACCCAAGATAACCAACTTCCGGTTGATTGATGATTGGCTGTTGCCAATTGCTTACAGAGCCCCAATTCGTCTCAACATCAATGCCATCAATCGAAAAAAATCGTCCCGACACATGGCGCAAATTGCCGTTTTTTTCGTCGTAATGCCAATTTTCAAGCTCTGAGAATTTGGTCTTATTGATATTTACGACAACCCGTTCGTTCTGCTCCTTCAGCCACCCAAGTACGTCCTGTACCGAAATGAATGAGCCTTCCTTTGAAAGCGCACTCTTTAGAAACATTAGGGCTGTATTCTGAGTCTTTTCCATATTTACGCCACAAGTGCTTGTGAATCGCACAGATTTGTCAATATCAAAGGGTGCTAGCCCAAGTTGGGTTAACCATGCACATACTGAATACTAAAAGGCCAATCAAAAAACACGCTACCGCCCTGCCCGTGCATTGCTGCAGCATCTGTTTTGTATACCGGGGTCGGAGGTGCCAAAGTCAGCTCTGACTCCCGGTTGTACTTGGGGTCGGAGGTATACCTCCGACCCCTTATTAACCCGCCTTGGCCAACTGCCCGGCGGGAAACGCAATCATTTGTTCACTGTGCAAAATGGTCATCAGCACAATAATGCGCTCATCCGATGTCACCGCTTTGACGATGGCATCGATATGTTTGAAACAGCCTTCCGTAATCTGTACACAGTCTCCTGCCTTGAACAGGGCCGTGGGCACCTGATCAGCGCTATATTGTTGTTGCAGGCTCTGCACCAGATCATCCGGCACTATGTGCGGGCTGCCATTAAAGCTCACCAGGCGGCTGACGCCCCGGGTGGCATGTAGCGCGCGCCAGTTGCTGGCCGGGTTTAACTGGATAAACACATAACCGGGGAACACCGCTTCCACGCGCACAATGCGTTGCCGGCGAATGATGCGTTCGGCACGAATCTCGGGCGAGTAAATCTCAAACCCTTGATTGATCAGGTGCTCTTCCGCGCGCCCTTGCTGATTGGGTTTGCATTGCAGCAGGTACCAGTTCATGTTGCTCACGGTGCTCACTCAGCGGCGCTCCCCAGCTCTCTGCGGATTTCTTCAATCTCGGCATGCAGGGCTTCGTACTCGGCTATTTTGCGCTTGAGAAAGCGTTTGGTGAGGGCGGCTTTGTTTTCGATACCAGCGGGTGTCAGCACGTACAGATAACGCACTTTTTTCTGGCTCTGGCTGAAGTTTTTGGCTTTGATCAGGCCCTTTTCAATCAGTGCCTGCAGGCAGAAGTTGATCTTGCCCAGACTGACGCCCAGCTCCTCGGCCAGCTGGCGCTGGCTGATGTCTGGATTGGCTTCCAGCTTCTTGAGGATCTTGTAGCGCGCGTCGTCGGTTAGCATTGTTGTTTTCCGAGTGGGTCGGACGGGGGATGGACTGGGGTCGGAGGTATACCT
>JAUSPW010000487.1 GCA_030652635.1 Pseudohongiella sp.
CACTGGATTCTGCGCTACATCCACTTTAACAATCGGCGCCACCCGTCAGACGCTGGCCCAAAAGAAGTTCGGGAATTCTTGACCTGGCTGGCAGCAGACCGGCATGTTGCTATCAATACTCAGAAAATTGCGCTTAACGCCCTAGTTTATCTTTACCACAAGTTCCTTGGTGTTGAACTTGGAGAGCTGGGTTTTACCCTCGCGAACAAGCAGCGCCACCTGCCAGCTGTTTTGTCTGTTGATGAGATTCGCAAGATTCTGACCCATCTTCAGGGAAGAAACAGGCTCATTGTAAAAATTCTCTATGGCAGCGGACTTCGCATCAATGAGTGCCTGCGGCGGCGTGGGCATATATTTTCCCGTCAAGCACCATTTCTGCCCATCCTGACGACGGCACACTCTGCCGCCACCATCTGCATGACTCGGTAGCCAGAAAGTTTTTGGCAATTGCTGTGCGTCAGGCAGGTTTGAATCGCAAAAAGATAAGCACCCACACTTTTCGCCATTCTTTTGCAACACATCTGCTTCAAAATGGCGCTGATATCAGAACGGTACAGGAACTCCTGGGCCACAATGATTTGAGCACAACGCAGATTTACACACATGTGCTGGGCAAGCATTTCGCCGGGACCGCCAGTCCTTTAGATCGCATGGGACCGCCTTGAAGTGCCCTGTCAGGTATTGTAACTACTGATCTGTTAACCTGCGCGATCCGCCGGATGATTAACCCCATCATTCAACGCTACTCCCTCAATCAGAAAGGGATTGACGCCTTCCAGGCAAGCGACGTTATAACCATACTCATCGGGATGCGAACGGCGCTGGTGGTGTGTGTAGATGCCGCACCTGGAGCAAAAATAGTGCTTCGCTGTATGTGTGTTGAACTGATAAAGCGTCAAAAGCTCAGCACCCTTGATGATTTCAATTTGATCGAGTTTGACGGAGGCAACCACCGCGCCTTTTCGGCGGCAGATAGAACAATCGCAGCGACGGGGGTTCACAATGCCGTCGGGCAGCGTCAGCAGCAATTCCACGCTGCCGCAATGACAGGTGGATTTATGCCGATCGCGGATCAGGGTGTCACCAACTTGTTTGATCATTGTTAGTCTTTTCCGCCAATGACTATCAATTCAGCACGGCCGGGTACCCTTGATTTATGGGTCACACCGGCGGGCACTGTGTATGAGTCGCCGGCCTCCAGTTTAACGGAGCGTGCTTCAAGGTCGAGATAAACAACACCGCTCAGAACAACAAACATCTCATCACTGCTTTTGTGAAGGTGCAGCGGCCCCTCAAACCCTTCCATTACCCGAGCGAATGCGGGACTGCCATTCACTTCACCAATCGGTACAGCAGTAAACGCACCGCTGGCGTGCTTGAGTTTTGGGAAAATTGTGCTCATATGAATCTCCAGACACGCTACCGCCCTGCGGAATCAACCACATAAAAAAAGATGGCCTGTGTGTCAGCCAATGTCAGGGTGTATTGATCTCATGAGAAGGTGCTTGGGTCAACTAGCCAGATGGGGTATCAGGGGTTGGGGTCGGAGGCCTGCCTCCGACTCCAACCCCAATCTAACCTCAGAAATGCGCAGCCGTCAGCTCAACATTCGCGCCGGCCCAGGCCTTGGTGAAACGTTCGCGCACCGCAGCAGCTTCTGCGGTGTTGCCTTGCGCCTCGAGCGCAGCGGCGAGTCCATGCAGTGCCCAACCGTTTTCGTTGAGCAGCAGCAAGTCGCGTTCAAAAACTGCCTGTGCATCGGCGGGGCGGTCTGCGTTAAGCAGGGCTTGGCCGAGGAACAGCCGGGTGGATTGCAACCAATCCGGCGGCTCCATGTAGCGCAGCCGGTCCTGGATATCAACTGCCTGTTCAAACTCAGTGATGGCAGTGTTGTAGTCTTGCTGCGCATTGGCGATTTCGCCCGCCAGCATGTGTGACGCAATGGTCAGCATGTCCGACGCCGGGTTGACACTGGCGCGCCAGGTGGCCAGATCGGGATTCTGCAGTGTGGTCATCATCTTGGTGTACTCGGCCTGTGCAGCGGCGATGTCGCCACGTTTGGCAAAGGTGGACCCGTGCATCCAGTTCAACATACCGTCCAGATAAGGCTGGCCAGGCGCCGGGCTTTGCAGTGCCGCGAGTTCGTCATACATGCCAAAGGCTTTGAGGGTCATCCAGTGCGCGACCGGGGCACGCAGGCCCGCGCCGCGGCCGAGCGCTTCGGCATTGGCCATCATCAGCATCGGTTCAGATATGCTCATGGCGCGCACGCTGTTGCCCTGCAAAATGCCGGCCCAGTGGATAAACATGCGGGCGTGGCCGCCGTGGTTGGTGGCAGAGACAAAGTAGGTGCCGGTGCGTGGCAGCGGGCGATCACCCCAGGCGCTGGTCACCACATTATCGGCGTTCAGTGAGCGTTCGTTGGTGGTGATGGCGTCGTCGTAACGGCCAACACGCATGTAGATGTGGCCGGGCATATGCACCATGTGGCCGGCCATGGGCGTCAGCGATTCCAGTCTGTCAGCCGACGGCACAGCGCGTTCTGGCTGAAAAGAGGCTTCCAGCAGGTGGATGTGCAGGTGAGTCAGGCCGGGGTGGTTCTTGTCTTGTTCCATGCCGCGTTCCATAACTTCCAGTGCGCGGTCAACCAGTGGCAGGGAGCTGCCGTCCACGGCGGAGTAGTAGGTCCAGGGTGTGGACATCATGATGCCGTGTGCGACCAGAAACGCGGCTTCCAGATCTGCGCCATGTGCCTGATAGTTGGCTTCGGCGGCGCGGATAAAGGCTTGAGTGCGCTGCGCGGTATCCGGGTAGGCTTCGGTGTTGTACAACTCGGCCACCGCATCAATCAGACCGCGGTCCTGAGCAGACAGCGTATCGCTGAGTGCTTTGGCACGGTTGATGGTGTTTTTGCCTTCGCTGACCGGGTCGTCGGGTGAGCTGCTATAACGGCTGTTGGGGTTCGGGCCGATGGCCAACGCTTTACCCCATTGAATCATCGCGTTTTCAGGATCAAAACATTGTGCGGCTTCAAACGACGCAATAGCTTCCGGAAAGTAGTATCCATAGGTCAGGCGCATACCTTGATCAAAAAATGCCTGCGCCTCCGGGTACGTCGCACCAATGTCACGGCTGAACACGCCGGTATTGGGGATCAGCGGTGCCAGTGCGTCGGCACAGGCCAACATATCGGCAGTCGCAACGGCAGGCATGCTGGCTTGTGGCGCGGCGGCCGTCTGCTCGGGCGCGGGTGACTCTGCGCCACAGGCAACCAACAGGCTAATGGCCGCGGCCAGCGCAAGTTGTTTTGGAAAGTGTGTCATAGCAACCTCATGTTTATCATTGTTATCAGTAAGGTAAGGGTGGTCTGGACTATACGCCTGATGGCACGGCATTTAAAAGTCGCACACGGCAATCATCTCTCAGAAATCAATCGACATGATGGTGACCGGGGTGCCGTTGTAGGGTTCCCGGCTCAGCAACTGCCATCCCAGCCTGGCGTAAAGCTGCTCCTGATCCGGGGTATACAGATACAGGCGTTTGATGCCGTTATCCTGGGCGTGTTGCATGATGCGTTTCACCAGCGTCGAGCCGATGCCTTTACCACGATGGATCTCGTTCACGTACACACTGGCCAACCACGGCGTCAGCTCCGGATGCGAGCTCATGTCATCAGCGAGGATAGATGCCGAACCCAACAGTTCGCCGTCTTGTTCGGCCAGGTAGGTTGCGGGAATCACCTTGCCCTCAAAATCTTCGCGCATTTCCTCAACGCGCTGCTCGAAGCTGCGCAGTGGGTTCAGGTACGACCATTCGGCGTGATGCCATTTGGCCAGAGTCATCAGGTGTTCAGGTTTGTCATTTAAATCAAATATATGCATGGCGGTATCTTTTGTGGAGTGTCTGTTGTCGAGAGTCGATGGCGGAGCGCTGTATACGTGTCTCAGAATAAAACCTCGAGCGCACGCCGTGCAATGATCTCTCCGTGTTCCTGCACAAAGTGTCCGCCTTCCTCAAGCTCAAAAGGCGCTGGGCAGCCGCGAATGAGCTTGCGCAGGTTATGCATCACCGGCGGGCCGAGCACGGGGTCGCGCATGCCGATGACCATAAAGCTGCGACCTTGCCATTCATCACGCAACCAGTCACGGGCAGCGCGCGACAGTGCAGCGCCATCGGCTTCGGGGTTGTCCGGCACCAGATTGGGGAAACGTCGCACGCCCGCCTTGTAGCTGACATCCGGGTAAGGCGCGGCGTACGCGTTGCCTTCGGCCTCACTCAGCGTGCGCTCTCCGCGTCTCATCAGCGCGGCAATGTCCATGTCTGGCCGGCTGTTGGAGAATGCCCGCCAATCCAGAAAACCCTGTCCCAAGGGCACATCTCCAGTGCCGAGTCCGGTGTTCATCACCAACAGGCGGTCAATGTGATCGGGGAATTCCATCGGCAGGGTCAGCCCCAGAATCCCGCCCCAGTCTTGCACCACCAGC
>JAUSPW010000488.1 GCA_030652635.1 Pseudohongiella sp.
ATCAGCGGGCCTTCGATCACTTGAATCGGCAGATCGTAAAGTTGTCGGGCAGTCTCAGTGTCTTCTTCGATAAAACGCGTGATACCTTTGACCAGAGCGTGCGTGATTCTTTCCTGTACTGTTTGTGAGCGCCACTGCAGATCTTCCTGTACCTCGACCGTGCCGCTGCCGCTGTATCGGCTGGCGATTTCCATCAGACGGTCAGTGCCATCACTGCGTCGGTTCAACACGATATCTTCAACACGCTCGCGTAGCTCTTCAGGAATGCCGTCGTAGACCGCCAATTGACCGGCATTCACGATGCCCATGTTCAACCCAGCTTTGATGGCATGAAACAGAAAAACGGAGTGAATCGCTTCACGCACTGGATCGTTACCGCGGAAGGAGAACGAGACATTGCTGACGCCGCCTGAAATCAAGGCATGTGGCAGGTGCTCTCGGATGTAGCGGCAGCTTTCAATGAAGTCCACCGCATAATTGTTGTGCTCTTCAATTCCGGTTGCGATCGCAAAAATATTGGGATCAAAAATGATATCTTCAGGAGGGAATCCGATTTCTTGTACCAAAAGATCGTAGCTGCGTTTGCAGATAGATTGTTTTTTGGCCAGAGTATCGGCTTGTCCTGATTCATCAAAAGCCATCACAACAACGGCAGCACCGTATCGGCGACACAAACGCGCTTTCTCAAGAAACTCGGCTTCACCTTCCTTCAAGCTGATGGAGTTGACGATGCCTTTGCCCTGGATGTTTTTCAGACCGGTTTCGATGACTTCCCATTTAGATGAGTCAATCATCACGGGAACGCGGCTGATATCAGGTTCGGCTGCGATGAGGCGCAAGAATTTCTCCATCGCAGAGCGCGAATCGAGCATGCCTTCATCCATATTGATATCAATGACCTGAGCGCCGCTTTCTACTTGCTGCAACGCGACATCAAGCGCTTCATTATAATGATTGTCGATGATGAGACGTGCAAATTTGCGCGAACCTGTCACGTTGGTTCGTTCGCCAATATTAACAAACAGGCTGCTGGTATCGATGTTGAATGCTTCAAGTCCGCTCAGTCGGCATTTAACTGGCACGTTCGGAATCTTGCGGGCAGGGTACTTGTTGACTGCATCAGCCACCGCTTTAATGTGCACAGGTGTTGTTCCGCAGCAGCCACCAATGATGTTGAGGAAGCCACTTGCAGCAAACTCCTCCACAATATCAGCCATCTCGCGGGCACTTTGGTCATATTCCCCAAAAGCATTAGGTAGCCCGGCATTTGGATGCGCGGAAACATAAGTGTTTGCCAGTTTTGAAATTTCTTCAATGTGGGGGCGCAATTGTTCTGCGCCAAGCGCACAGTTAAAACCAATTGAAATTGGATTTGCGTGAGCAAGCGCATTCCAGAAGGCTTCGACGGTCTGGCCGGATAAGGTTCGTCCGCTGGCATCGGTGATGGTGCCAGAGATCATAATCGGCAGCTCTATCTCAAGCTGCTCGAAGACATTTTGTACTGCAAACACGGCCGCTTTGGCATTGAGCGTATCAAAAATGGTTTCAATAAGTAGTATGTCCGCACCACCCTTGATCAGGGCCGTTGCAGCAACTTCATAATCAGCAACCAATGCATCAAAATTGGTATTACGGAAACCTGGATCATTTACATCAGGCGATAATGATGCAGTACGGCTGGTTGGTCCAATAACTCCGGCAACAAACCTCGGTTTATCAGGTTGTTGAGACGTCACTTGGTCACAGCAAGCGCGGGCCAGTTTTGCGCCTTCGAAGTTAAGCTCGTAGACCAGCGCCTGCAATCCATAGTCAGATTGCGATACCGCCGTCGAATTGAATGTATTGGTTTCAATAATATCGGCACCGGCATTGAGATATGCCAGGTGAATGCTTGAAATGACATCGGGTCTGGTCAGCGTGAGCAAATCATTGTTACCGCCCAGGTCGGAAGGATGTGACATGAATCGCTGGCCACGAAAATCTGCTTCATTCAACTTTTCGCGTTGAATCATAGTGCCCATGGCGCCGTCGAGAATTAGAATGCGTTCACGAAGAGCATGCCTGAGCAGCTTGAAAGAAGAGTGTTGTTTCATGTTGGGATCCGTTTGTCGTGCTGGCTCTATGATATGAGCGAAGACGATCCTGAGCAGAGTCAAAAGAGGCGCAATTCTAGCAGAGTCGATGAGTCTGGTGACAAATTTGTCAAATCCACACGCATTGGACTGGAAAAAACATAATAACCGAGTAAAATGCTCGGCTATTCAAAGGCAACGCTGACGAGGCGCTTACCCAGTCATGATTACGATAACTGAACCAGCACAGGATTACCTGGCCGAGCTATTAAAAAAGCAGGACAGCGATGGTATCGGCATTCGGGTATTTATACTCGATCCGGGCACACCCAAG